>SKXH01000231.1 GCA_007128495.1 Bacteroidota bacterium | reverse complement strand
ATTACTTGAATCTTCGCCGCTGAAGGTAGAGAAAACACCCGGCAGCATCAACGAGCAGATCAAGCATATTGTTAAATTCATCCAAACATTAGAACGATACCGGAAAGCAAGGGTCAAGGTCTCTCTGGATGAAAATACCCCGGAATTTCCGTTCGACGAAAAACAAATGCAGCAAGTGCTGCTCAACTTATTGAACAATTCGGTAGAGGCATACGAAGAGGCGACAATAAAGATCGAAACAAAGTATTATCCATCAAAAGAGCTGGTGCATATCATCGTCAGCGATAACGGACCCGGCATAGAACAAGAAGTGTTGAAGAAATTACTCAAAAGCAAGATCACAACAAAACCCGACGGTCACGGCTACGGTCTGCCGATCTGCCGGAAGATAATAGAGAATCACGGCGGGGCTATGGAGGTCGAATCGGCAGTCAATAGAGGTGCATCTTTCTTCATGACTCTTTCTACCAAAATGATCGACGAGAACGAAGAGAATTAAAAGAAGACACGTACTTCTCCCCTTCCCTGATGTACCAACGGACGGTCATGTTCCGCCCGGCCTTCGTACTGGATGGATGCCTGTATAAATCTGCTGATCCGGTAATCGAATCCTGCACGCCACAACCAGCTCTGTCCCTCTACCCGTCCGCCGGTTAATTCAAACGGAAGTCCGTAAGCCGGCGCAGCATCCGGACGGTTTTGACTGAGGATTACCTGCTCGCGTGAGAACTCTACTCTCAATTGTCCCCGCGCCTGAATGGAATATTGCAGCCGCAGCGTCTGAGCGTTTATCGATGCTTCGACCGGATGATCGGGAAAAACATCATCTGCCGATGTTACCTCCAGGACAAAACCAACTTCTATTCTGGGCTGTGGACGGTACGAAAGATCGGATAATATAGTATTCGACGTTATGGCCCGTTCACGATTGCTCGGCTGTGTCGCCGTTACCCTATCGCGGCGGTTTATCACATCGACCTGATGACCTATCTCCTCAACAAGCTGCCAGCGCAACCGGACCGACCGCTCGATGAAACTGTTCGCTTCCACACCGAGACTGAACTGATTCATACCCTGCCGTTCCATGTAACGGAACCTCATCGAAAACTCGCGGCTCTGTTCGTTTAGAAAGAGATCCTGAGTGATCATCTGGTTACCAACGATCGTGTTCTCTTCATCCCGAAAATTCGAAAGCCGCATCAGATAAATATTACTTGTTTGAGGGTCTCGGCTTTTCTCTTCGATACGGAGATTTGTATCCGTCGATATCCGCCTGAGTACATCACCGAAGAAGCCATTCCCCTCTTCAATCAATCTCGCCGGCCGAAACCGTAATCTGAAATTCGATCGAAGATCGATCACCGGGAACAATTCATCGGTCGGAACGGTCACGGCAATATAATCACCGTCAAACCGTACCTGTTCAAACTCATCCTCATCGGCCATCCCCGTATTATTGATATCACCGAGATACCGGTAGTTACCCGTCCCCTTCGGCACCCGGATGAAGACCCGTTCCATCCGTGCCGAACGTTGCGTTGTTACTTCATAAAACAGATCGCTTTCAATGAACCGATCAAGGGGTGAATAACGTGTTTGGCTGCGAACCAGGATCGATTCGTTGTCCCCCCTTCCTTCCTGCCGGAACGCTTCGGTTACTTCGTGGGTACGATAGGTAAAATCAATCCGGGATGTGAACGTATTCCAGTCGCGTAAACGCCACGAAGTGCGGCTGGTAATTGAGTGTGATTCGGGGATGTTTGCTCCGTGCAGGAATTCCGAATCCTCGCGAAACTCGAGTTCCGTCGATACGCTCATACGGGCTATTTCATCTATTTCAAGACGCGGCGCAATACGATAAAAGGAGAAACTACCTGCAAGAAGAGAATCACCCGTTGTCGATCGCAGGTTTCTATCTTCCTGTTCATAAAATATACCGGGAGTAATACGGGTCCGCTCGTGAACATTCCAGTTATAGAAAATCCTTCCCCGCTGCCGCAGCCAATCACCCTGCCGGAATTGGGATACATTGTCGCTGTTGATAGATTCAATGTAATACCGTATGGTCGGAAGCGATCTTCCTTCGACATTCAACGTCGCATCATAACGCTGCGATTCGAACAGATCACCGCGCGATATTGAGCCGTAGGAACTTCCGATAGAAACCTGCTCAACCGGTGTATACATCAACGATCCCTCGTGTATCAACTCATCACCGGTAAGCTCATCGGCAAGATCCCACCGGCGGTTGAACTCGATCTCGTTCATCCTGTCCATCGATTCAAACCGGCGATCTACGAAACGCTGCCTGATATCCAAATCAAACGAGCCGATATTGCGGTCCATGAGCTTCACTTTATCGGGTGAATATG
The DNA here is from genome assembly GCA_007128495.1 of Bacteroidota bacterium. Taxonomy (GTDB): domain Bacteria; phylum Bacteroidota; class Ignavibacteria; order T3Sed10-11; family T3Sed10-11; genus T3Sed10-11. The sequence continues at coordinate 2,290 of SKXH01000231.1, read as the reverse complement.
ATACGCCGAATAAATATGCACTGCCATCGTTAAAATCATTATCGATCGACGAGAACCGGTTACCGTCGAAACTGCTGAACGAGTATTCACCGAATACATCAAGATCACCGGCAACATTATACTCCATTGCAGCATTACCGATCTGATGAAGCTGCGGCATCGGCAAAAATTGTACGGGCAGATAACTCCCGTTGCCGGGTCCGACATACTCGAACTGTCCCGCTGCAACACGCCGATAATCTCCATCACCTTCTCCGACATACGAAAAACTTATGCTGTACACTGCCTCGGGCGCGCCGGGATCAAACTCATAATACTCAACCGGTTCGCCGGCAATTGTGGTGTCACGCCTGATATACTGTCCATTTCCTCTACCGGTTTCGTCATCAACACCGACTTCACGTACACTGCTTCTCGATGCTTTAGAACGGTCGATACCGCTTTCGCTTAAAATTTGCCGTTCATCTTCACCCAGCACAAAGTCAATCGGAGAATCCCGGTCATCGCTTTCACGGTAATAACCGAAACTCATCGACAACCGGTTGTCGATCATTGATTGTTTCGTCTGCGCTGCCAGAAAATTACGGTTATAATGCCGGTCGGTATACTCAAAATCGATCACGATGCGGCTAGCCGATGTGATAAGCCGTTGTGAGGTAAACACAACTTCACCGTTCCCGTATTCAATCACATAATCATTATTTTCACCCCGCACCATCTCTTCACCGTCGATATATACCCGTTCCGAGCCGGGGACAATAATTATCGCCCGCTCGTTGTTTCTGCCGGTCAATCGGTACGGCCCCTGGACACCCTCCTGTCCGCGGAATTCTATTGTATGGAATTTCCCGCGCATACTTGCACCGGCAACCATAACCTCGCCTTCACCGTATCCCGCATCGTATTGATAGTGGCCTTTTGCACCCTGCAGGCGTCTGTTCAAACGGGAGAACTCCGTACCGGTTACGTTTAGATCAAAATCGCCGAACGTCGCTTCGTAATCATCGCTAAATATTTGTATATATACTTTATCCAGTTCGCGGAGCGTTTGGGTTGTTCCTTCCGGTTGAATAGGCGTATTCTCATCCGTAAGCGTTGCGGCGATCTCAACATTATCGGATAAGTCGCCGGACATCTGCATTCTGAAACCCGATTGCAGCGTAAGATCGCGGTTGGAGCCGATGCTCAATCCCCGTATTAAACTTCCGCTTGTTCTTAGTTGGGAGGTAAAAATATCATCGAGCGAAAACGAACGCGATTGCGTTACGGTGCGCGGCGTTTCATCCTCATCCGTTGTCTCTTCTTCAAAATCATAAAGCCGGTAGCGGTCGCTGAATGTTAACGGCAGATAGCGATACGAGACATTAAGAAGTGTGGATGCGGATTCGCCGGTTTCGAACGGCAGTGCTGCTACATGCAGGGTACCGAATCTATAATCGATCGTGTAATGAGTACCGCGTTCCAGTCGAATTGCATTATTGGCCACAATTTGGTCGCTTCCCGATATAATAAACTTGTGACCGAGCGTAATGGTGGTATCCGGGCCGGAGATTAAAAATTCCGCTGAGTTATCAATGCCGGGATTCTCCTGCGACAGAACACTAAACGGCAGTAATGCAATTAAGAGTGAAGTGATATGAAAGTATCGAAACAGGCGCATTCTATCCGGGCCTAACTATGAACCGGCTATAGATCGAGTAATTGTTATTTTAATAATTTTTTAACCCGTAAAAAACAACCATGCGCCTCCGGTGGCAGGTAAAAATTTCCGTTACGTTAAATATTTAGTTAACCTTAAATATTACAAAATTGAGAAATTAAATGCAAAATAAACAAGAAATTTAAAGAGAAGTGTGTCACCGCTCACGCCGGTGCGGTTCATTGAAGCTGCAGAAAACCTTAAACATTCACAAAAAGCCGTCAAATACAAATTGTAACCCTGCACGCCAGTGCGGGTCATTTGAGGTTTAAGATAAATCTCAAGCGATCTTGCCGCTTAGTAAGAGGTATTGCATCGAACCATTGTAAAGAATTAGAATATGTTCGCTTTCGATGGAGTAGTAATGGTAGGATTGAAGGTAAGACTCTGCAAAATCGCCCTTTTCGTGCCGCAGGAGGGGGTCGAACCCACACGAGGTGTTAGCCTCACTGGATTTTGAGTCCAGCGCGTCTGCCAGTTCCGCCACTGCGGCATTGATGTTGTAGTATAGCTGTCTATGTTCTCATTTTTGATTTTTGTCTCATCCCGACTTTGGTCGGGACGCCTCTGCCAGTTCCGCCACTGCGGCAT
>SKXH01000148.1 GCA_007128495.1 Bacteroidota bacterium | reverse complement strand
GGTTGATCGGAAGTGTGACGGATGTCTGCCAAACCGAAATCCATTATCTTCACCAACCCGCGATCGGTCAGCATAATATTTGCCGGCTTGAGATCGCGATGAATAATAGAAGCATCGTGCGCAGCTTGTAATCCATCACACAATTGCAGCACGATATCGATTATCTTTTCCAGCGAAAGCGATTCCGGAAGAATTATATCTTTTAATACTTTTCCCTCGATATATTCCATTGCCATGAAAAAATCATTTCTGATCTCTTCGATCGCGTAAATGGTAGCGATATTTGGATGGTTGAGTGTTGCAGCCGCCCGGGCCTCATCGAGCAGCGATTGTTTGAGGGATTGCTCACCGGCATTGCCCGGAAGGAGAAATTTGAGAGCAACGGTTCGGTCGAGCTTGGTGTCGCGGGCTTTGTAGACAACACCAACACCGCCCTCGCCGATCTTATCGAGGATTTTGTAATGTGAGATAGTTTTTCCGATCATATTCTTTAGCAGCTCAATCCCGGAGAACGTTTATCCGCTGGAGCATATCCCGGAAACAAAGATAGTGACAAAATGGATGGTTTCCGTATAATTTTGCAAGCACTCTATTTCGGATAACAATCCTCAGGTTAACAAAATTCCGGACAAAATACTTCTTTGCAATTATTGTGTCAACCGGTCAAAAAAACAGCCAGGCATCGCTTTTAATAATAAAAAACCGTGTGTGAGTGTACGGGAAGTTGGGGAGGTTCATTATTCATAAATATCTTTATAATACAAATAATATTCCATTACACTTTCGACATAATTAATTGTTTCAGGCCATCCATTAAAGTATCCGCCTGACGGTCTTCCATTGTCCCAGACATACTGATGAAGGGTGTAATAACGCCTTGAAAGCATCTGGAGAAGTGGTTTAATATGTACCCACCGGTACGGATCAAGGTTTAGGTACCGGGCGAGTTGTTGTGCATCCCGCACACGGGACGGTCCGCCATTGTACGCAGCAAGAGCAAGCTGCAACCGGTCTGTTTCATTTGCTCCGGATAGACGCATCTCATCATCGGGATGAAACATCGTATATAACCACCACAGGTAATACACGCCAGCCGCAATGTTATTTTCTGGATGGCTCACATTATCGATCAAAAGGGTATCGGATATTTCGCGGCCCGTAGCGGGCATGATCTGCATAAGTCCGTACGCTCCCATAGGACTTACGGCCTGAATACGAAAGCGTGATTCCTGATTCATAACGGCAAGTATCAACCGCCAATCAAAACCATAGCGGTTCGCATAGCGTTTAATAATTTGTTCATAGGATTCGAGGAAGGATTCAATTCTTGGGTAATAAAGGTCCTGTTGCAGCACAGAACCGGATTGAGAGGCATTCATAAAAATAGCATTATCGCGTTTTTCTTCCGTCTTATGAGTACATCCGATAATAATAGATGTCAACGCAATAAGGAGTATATATGTAGATATCGAGTTCATTTTTCCCCTCCTTCGTCAACCGGTAACAGGGAAACTCAGCATCTGCATCAGAATTTGCTATATAAATATGAAAAATAATAACAATCGGCAATCCCCTGTTTAGGGGATTTTTTTAGAGAAACATCGTACAAACCCCCGGACGGAAGTGTCCGGTGGTTTGTTAACCGTTAAATGAAATAACCGGCTTCTCATCTGATGGGCTACTTACGGCTTCGTACGACAAGCATGATCAAGCCCACCAACGCTACTCCCCCACTCACGATAACGGGAGTCCAGTTGGCTGTACTAACAGCTATATCCGCTCCCAGGATTTCGAAGCTTTCGGATTCTTGAAATGCTTCATATCCGAAGTAAGCGAGTCCTATGATGCCAATGATAAGAAGAATTACCCCAACTTGTTTCATTTATTCCTCCGGTAATTGATATGAAAAATTGTGTTTGAGTGCTTCTATATTTGTAATTAAAGAGTGATACCCCTCTTTCCCGCTACTGAAATGGATTTGTTATGAACAATTAAATCATAAATAGCACCATTATTTCAGTAAAACGAACTTCTTAATCTTATTAAACTCACCGGCATTCAAACGGTAAAAATATGTACCGCTCGGCAGGCGTGAACCGTCGAACAGCACTTCATAAAATCCCGCTTTTTGGTATTCATTTACAATAGTATCAATATGCTGACCGAGAATATTATAAATATCAAGTAATACATAACTATCATGTTTCAAACCATATCCTATAGTAGTAACGGGATTAAACGGATTCGGATAATTTTGGTGTAGAATATACTCCCCCGGCTGTTCTTTATCAATTTCTACTGTAATAAATAAAAGCTCATCACGTCGGTATTTCAACGGGTTCTCGAGATATTTATTTGTTAAAACATTCTTAATCGATTCTATTGTTATCGCAGACTCATCCCGGGTGGACTTCGACCAGACTTTCAGCGTCAGCAGCTCATCCTCCAAAGCGCCATCAATACTATCGTCAATATTTTCATCATTACCCCATACCGTAATCACTGTTTTACCGCTCGCTTGTACAGCGCCACTGCCCGCTAATACGTTATTCTCTGTCCATACACCGATTTCGTCGCCTTCTATTAATTCATCGGATTCAACAATAAGTATTGCGTTATCACCTGTCGTTCTATCGACGATATAATGTGCCGGTTGAGAAACCTTTTCCGTTTTCCGTTGCTCATCTTCCTTTGATTGTGTTGTTTGTTTCTGCAGCGATTCCGTATGATTGGGAGGATATAGTAACTCATAGGATTCGGTAACAAACATCATATATCCTTCACCGGGCTTCATGTTTACCATAGTCAAAATCATATCTTCACCAACAACCCCCGCCGGAATATATACTTCTCCAAACCTGTTCTTCGCAATTATTAAATTGCTCTCAATCGTTTCCAGTGCATCTACGACATACATTTCATTCTTTCTGAGATATCCGACTAAATTCCACCCTTTTGAAAGTTTGATTGGTTCTTTTTCGGGATGTATTTCAATTCCATATATATCGAGTTCTCCCGGGGAAGGATGAAGATATATTTTATAACCACGGGAATGATCCCATGTACCGATTTCATCGATGCCGAACCCATAAATATTACCATCCCCGTCTTTTACTATTACAAGATTATCACCCAGCGATTCAAAAATCGATGGTGCAGAACCGTCAAGCGGCTCTACATAGCTTGATATCATATTCCAACCTGAATTTAACTCAACTATGTGAGAAACTGTCGGTACAATCGTGAAACTCCATACATCCGACCACTCACTGTTTCCGCTGGGATTCGCTGCCCGCACCCGCCAGTAATATGTTTGACCGTAATCGAGGTGTTCCAGTTTGTAATTCGTGGCAGTTAATTCTTCCACCGAGGTAAACATACCCGAGCTAAAATCAATTGCAGTGGCTACCTGCAATGAATAATGATCGGCACGCTCCGCTTCTTTCCATTCGGCAGTAACAATTGCCGGAAGATCTACGGTATTATCGGCGGGAGCAAATAATTCGGGAGCGAATGGCGGGATAGTTTTAAAATTAATATCTGTTCTGTTATTCAATAGCGGACCGTCGATTATAATTCCCTCCGGTTCAAAGCGATAACCTACTTTTGACGGCTCAATTTTAATGTCGGTTGCTCCGCGGGGAATTCCCGAAAACACGTACGAGCCATCCGAAGAAGTTTTCGCCGCCTGCGTAAAACCGCTCCGGGTGAGTGCAACATCTACATCGGCAAGTCCGACTCCGCCCTCGGTTATCACACCGGAAATACGAACGGTGGCAATTGTGGCTCTGAATGTCACGTCGTCTGTACCCGATGTTCGTGCGGTTACCCGGTACGTACCTTCGATGTTGCCCATCGTTAATACAGTGCTTGTCCTGCCATCAGAACCGGTTGTATTTGAGGTATTGCTTAACCCGTGTCCCGATGCGCCTGCGGGAGATGTTGATATCTCAAAATTAACGGTAACACCGCTCACAGGGTTATTATATTCATCGGTTACACGGACAACAAATGCTTCGTCGAGCGGGGTATTTATTAATCCGTCCTGGCCGTCTCCTGAAACTTTAGAAAGAGTAGCAGGATCGTTTGCAGAAATTGTAAAGGAATTACTCGTTGCACTTGTGAGACCCGTCGCGCTAACCTGCAAAGTATATCCTTGTGCCGCTGTATTGATTTTCAAACCGTTAAAGGTAACAACTCCATTTGATGCCGATTTTGTAGTCTCACCTACAAGGGCAGCATTGCCGGGATTATTTGCAATAGACACGGTTACAGTGCCGGAGAAACTTGTTGTCACATTATCGTTTTGATCCCGTATCTCCACCCTGACGGTCGATATAATTTGCCCCGCTCTGGTGTTTGATGGTTGCTGTGTAATTACCAGTTTTGCCGGAGTAGTTGTAGTAAATTGTTTTTGATCACCGTAAACCGGTCCACCGGTATTTACCGCATACGCACGGAAATAATATGTAATACCGGGTGATAGGTTTTCAAGGTCGGTTGAGAAACCTCCGGTAGTGGTTTTAGGACCAAGTGGAATTACATTATTCTGTAAAGTTGGATTCGGAGATGTACTCCATACAAAACCATGAACGGTTATTTGTGGATGACCGAGATCGGTGATAGTTCCGTTTAAGGTTGCGGATACATCGCGGATGTTTGTGGCGTTGTTTGTGGTGAGGGTGGGATGGCG
>SKXH01000159.1 GCA_007128495.1 Bacteroidota bacterium | reverse complement strand
CGTTGAAGGTATGTAAAGTTTGCAATTCCGCCAATGTTTAGCAATAACCTGGAATTCTTTCTATTGTTAAAGAGAAGATAATCGACATACGGAACAAGGGGCGCTCCCTCTCCGCCGGCTGCTATATCTGCAGAACGGAAATTGCCCACGACGGGAGTGCCGGTTAAAATTGCAAGCGTGGATGGATCACCGATTTGTAGTGTTGCACCGAAGCGTTTCCCATATCTCCGTTCTTTTTTCGGGCGATGGTAGATTGTTTGTCCGTGGCATCCGATGAGATCGGGTTGTTTTCGGGCTTTTGAGGCGGAGCGTTTCACGGTATCGGCATAGTAATATGAAAGGACCTGGTTGATATCGTTTATTTCATCGACCCGCGATGTGGAAGTTTCGGAGTTGCGTTTTATGGCATCTGATAATCCGGATGGGAATTTCTTTTGAACGTGAGCGAGCAATTTCCATGCAATACCGCGTTCCTTCCTCCGGATTTGCATAACGACACAATCGATACCGTCTATCGATGTACCCGACATAATGCCCGCGACCGTTCGAGCTTTCTTTTTAATCATTTTTGTTATCTGTTATGATGATGAAGGTTGAATTAGTCTATTAAACTGTGTACTATAATTAGAGATAGTTAATTAACAATATCCAATAATCAATAAACAATAAAAAATTCTGCCCATGCTTCTCGGTGCTCATATGTCCATCAGCGGCGGCGTTCATACTGCATTTGAACGCGGCAAGCAAGTTGGCTGCACAACGATTCAGATCTTTTCGAAAAACAATAATCAGTGGAAAGGCAAATCGCTGACCGATAACGATGTTATAAGCTACAAAAAGCAGGCGAAGAAAACAAACATTAAGCCGGTCGTTGTGCATTCTTCGTATCTCATTAATCTATGTGCAGCAAATAAAACAACCTTAAAAAAATCCCGTGAATCATTTCTCGATGAAGTGGAGCGATGCCGGCTCCTGGGTATACCGTATTTCGTATTTCATCCGGGCTCGCATGTCGGACAGGGTGAAGAGACCGGCTTGAAGATAATTGCCGACTCGCTGAATATGCTCCACGAGAAGACGAAAGGATACCGCGTGAAGTCGGTTGTCGAAGTTACTGCCGGACAGGGCTCGAACCTCGGTTATCGGTTTGAACAGATCCGTAAGCTGATCGGAATGGTCGAGAACAAAGGCCGTATGGGAGTATGCATCGATACCTGCCATCTGTTTGCTGCCGGGTATGACATCTCTACCGACAAAGGTTACGAAAAGACTATTCAGGAGTTTGACGATATTATCGGCTTGAATCGGTTGATGGTCATTCATATGAATGATTCGAAAGGGGCGCTGGGCTCACGGCGCGACCGGCACGAACATATCGGAAAGGGACAGATCGGTGACCGGGGATTTTCGCTCATTATGAATGATAAGCGTTTTAAAGATATCCCAAAAATTCTTGAAACGCCGAAAGGGGAAGATATGAAGGAAGATGTGATGAATATGAAGCGATTGCGGGGGTATGTGAAAAAATAATCGTGAAAACTAACAAGAAACTTTATTTGTTACACAATTACGGAGCACGATAAAGATGCACTGGTAGTTTTTGCAAAAGGTGGTTTTCTTTCTAAAAAATCTTATTATATTACATCATATAAAGGGTTATTCTTTTATACGGATTCGGCGACAGAATTAAGATTCTCAGGTGATACGGAATTAATAAACGCAAAATCAATATGGGTGCCATGATAGTTGTATGAGCGAGAAACAAACATTACAGGACATACTCTCGCAGAACACAAAAGAGGGTGAACTCTACGACAAGCTCGACAAGGACCGGGTGTTGTGTTATGCATGCGGTCACCGCTGTGTTATACCCGAAGGAAGAGCGGGGGTTTGCAAGATACGTTTCAACACCGGCGGCGAGTTAATGGTACCGACCGGTTATGTCGGCTCATTGGCGGTCGATCCGATCGAGAAAAAACCGTTCTATCATGCATTTCCCGGTTCAATCGCATTAAGCTTTGGTATGCTGGGGTGTGACTATCATTGTTCATACTGCCAGAACTGGATAACCTCACAGGCATTGCGCGATCCGGATGCGGTTGCACCGCCGGAGTATGTCAGTGCAGACCGGCTCGTCCGCATTGCAAAGGAACACAATGCACCGGTCATTACCAGTACGTATAATGAACCGCTGATAACGAGTGAGTGGGCTGTAGAGATAATGCGGCTCGCGCAGGAAAAAGGTTTGATCGGCTCCTATGTATCGAACGGAAACGGAACACCGGAAGTACTGGATTATATTCGTCCGTATGTCGATTTATTTAAGATCGATCTCAAAGGATTTAACGATAAAAATTACCGTAAACTCGGCGGTAAACTGCAGCACGTTCTCGATACGATAAAGATGACCTACGAGCGGTCGTTCTGGGTCGAAGTTGTTACACTCGTCGTGCCCGGTTTTAATGACAGCGACGAAGAACTGCGAGATTGTGCCAGGTTCGTGGCCTCTGTTTCGAAGGATATTCCCTGGCATGTGACCGCCTTCCATTCCGATTATAAAATGATGGACAGAAACCATACACCGGTACAGCGGGTCATTCGCGGTGCGGAAATCGGATACGAAGAGGGCTTGCGGTATGTATTTGCCGGCAATGCCCCCGGTATGGTCGATGATTATGAAAATACATATTGCCCTGACTGCAATACTGCCGTAATCGAGCGGCGAGGTTTTTATGTTACGTCAAACCGGCTTGTTGACGGACATTGCCCGGAATGCAAGCACGAGATACCCGGCATCTGGTCGAAACGTGAAATCGATAAATACAGATCGTACGTCAAACAATCATAACACTTCAACGGAGAGAGCGATGAAACTATCTGTGCGTGTATTCCCTTTATTCGCGGTGTTTGTTTTATTTATCCTGCCCCTATCGTCACAAGAAGCTGAACAAGAAGAAGTATACGAGCGGTATGTATTCAGCGAAAGTGAAGCTGCATTTAAGCAACACCAATCGAGCCGTACCCGCTTTATTCCCGGTGTCAGCTCGTTCGGAAGCGGCGGTGTTGCATATTATACGTTGGCATCGATGAGTCCCTTAAACTGGCAGTTTGGAACAGGCATGTTCATTTTTAGCGATGTACCCGACCGGAACTACGCGGGGACATTTGTGGATGAGAGGGCGCTTGCACTTCCGCTCTATACTGGCGTGCGATACGATCTCTACCGGTCTACAGAGGCAACATTGGATTATGCAATATTCAGCAGTCTTGTCGGCGGACCGGTAATCGGTATGGGAATACCCGATCGGTCGGGATTTGCGAACAGCATATCGGCGGCACAGTTCAGATGGGGTGCGGGCGGTCAGGCATCTCTCGGTATTGAGATGTTTTTCTCCGAACGATGGGCCGGATATATACAAGCCGGTGTGGATGCAGTCGGTTTCACGCGGCCGCTCGGGGGCGAAAAAGGTTATCTCGGGCCGGCATTTGGTCTCGGGTTTGGAAGAATATTAGGAAGGTGAGAGAGCTATTTCCGGTTCAGGTGCGGCGGCTTAAAACCGCGGTAAATGTCGAACCGTGAATCGTAGGAAACTATGTTGAAGTTTTTATCCCGCAATGTTCCACCGGAAGGATAGAGATAAAACTCATCGATTGTATCGGTCGGTTCATTGCTCGGACGTCCGTCTTTAGAATAAAATCGCAGCACATAATAACCCAGTTCGTACGGAGCGTTCTCAAGCTGCCTGTGTATATTCTCGTATGAAAGAATGTGGATGTCGGTTTCTTTCTTTTCCTCGGACATTGTCACGTTGATATTTTTATTCTTGTTCAAATGCATCGGGTCGAATAAGCATCAGTATTGCAGACTGCGGTAAAATAAAGTATTGTTTATTCTCGTATTCGATCTCAATGGCTGATTCCTTAAGATAGAGGGCGTAATCGCCTTCTTCTGCTTGCAGCGGTATATACTTGACCGGGTCTTTCTTTTCGGTCGACCAGGGTTCCTGGTCCATATAGTTTGGATTCACAATAGGGTATCCCGGCCCGACCTGTACAATGTATCCGCCATGCACTTTTTCTTTCTCCTTCACCCCGGGAGGCAGATACAGACCGTGTTTTGTCTGTTCCCTCTCTTTATCGGGAAGGAGCAGCACTCTGTCACCTACGACAATTAATTTTTTTCGTGTTCCAAGCTGCATAATTTAAGCTATTTAGTTGGTAATTCAATATAAAATATATAAAAAATTACGCCATTATACAATTGCAAGTTTTATCGATCATTTCAGAAAACCGGGAGGCATCACAATGCAGAATATAATATTATGCAGTTTTTTATACATCAGTTTTCTATTTACCGCCTGTAACGCCGGTAACAGCGACCTTGCAATGTTCGGTGATCCTGTCGTCGGCGATCCCCCGCAAACGGTTGAGGATAATTTTATTCCGGAGCCGGATGAATACACCATAGAAGTGTGGGTGGAGGACCTGCGCGTTCCCTGGGCATTGATTTTCCTTTCTGACGATAAGGCACTGGTTACCGAGCGTGCCGGCCGGATACGATTAATTGAGAACGGTGTGGTACACGAGGAGCCGTATAAAGTCATAGATGAGGTCGAACATATCGGTGAGGGTGGATTGATGGGGTTGGCAAAACACCCGGCATATCCCGACCAATCTTACCTGTATGTGATGTATACGTATCGGGATGGAGG
>SKXH01000293.1 GCA_007128495.1 Bacteroidota bacterium | reverse complement strand
TATCCGGTTCCCGTTTCTTCTTCCGGTAATCATTTATATAGGAATTTTTCATTATCCGGAAGAGCCACGCCCGCGCATTTGTACCTTTTTCGTATTTATCGAAAAACCGGTACGCTTTAAGATATGTTTCCTGTATCAGATCACTTGCTGCATTATATTCTCTTGTCAGTTTTAGAGCATAATTATACAACGAATCCATATGGGGAAGCATCTCTTCCGAAAATGTTTTGTGATGGTTCGATGTATGACTGTTCATCATATACACTTCCTATACTCTTCGGTATCGCCTTCTATCTCACCCGGTATCGGTTGTATGCGTAACGCACAAGCATAACATAATTCACGGAAAGGGTCTCCCAGCAACAGATCATCGGAGACAGAAAAAGCCACCTGTTCTTTGTTAGTATTCTTTATCTTAATGTCCTTTCGTTGTTATTGTTTACTCCGGACATCTTTTTATTTGCCTGTTCTGAATTTGTATATAGAAAAATGTTTTTATCAACGATTGTCCGGTATACGATCTACTTTCAAATTGCAGCCGGATGTACTTACATTCAATTCCACGGATTTTACCCTCGGCCATTCAAGAATTATTTCGTTTGATAGGATGGTTTAGAAATACATTGACCTCCTGTATCCACAGTTATATTATAACTAAATGGTACACGTATTAGCAATAGATCAAAGGATTGATAAAGGAACTACATCAAATGATTTATGAGGAAGTATGTTCAGAGGTGGAAAGGTGAGAGCCGCCGGATTTCTTCACTTATTCCAACTTTTTACAGTTAAAAATTGTAGCGTCATATAAAAATTAACTCATCGGCAAGGATAAGGATGAGCACCGGGCAGGTCAAAAAAAAAACAATCCAAAACTACACAAAAAGTCGGCTATAAATTTATCCGGCTATCGATTCAGCACCTCGTAAACTTTTTCACCGAACTCCAGATTATTAAACGGTTTTGCTATAAAATCTATCCCCTTCTCAATTATAAATTTATTGCTTATCATATCGGCGGTATAGCCGCTTATAAATAAGAACGGGATTTCCGGCTTCGTTGATTTGATATGTTCATACATCTCAGGGCCCGACATATTCGGCATAACAACATCCGATACAACGAGATCTATTTCATTCATTTTCTCTTTAAATAGCTTCAATCCTTCTTCGCCATCGCCCGCCGTCAAGGCACTATATCCCTGATGTTCCAATATCGATTGTATCATTGATACAACTCCCTCATCATCTTCGACGACAAGGACCGTTTCGCTGCCGACGGGTATATCATTCGACACCTTCTCGATATTTGCAAGCGGTGCTTCCTCGACGGCCGGAATGTATATATTAAATGTTGTACCGACGCCAACCTCGCTCTCCACATTGATAAATCCCTTATGCTGACTTACGACGCCATCCACAACCGACAGGCCCAGCCCGGTTCCCTTATCAGGCCCTTTGGTCGTAAAAAACGGATCGAAAATTTTTTGAATATGGTCTTCCGGAATTCCGGCGCCGGTGTCACTCACCGACACGACAATATATTTCCCCGGTTTTGCATTAACACAATGCCGTGCATAATTCTCATCGATATCGATGTTCTTTGTACTTATCGTCAGTTCTCCCCCTTCCGGCATTGCATCGCGCGCATTGATGCACAGGTTCATCAACACCTGATCAATCTGTCCCGCATCCGCGGAGACTGTCCTGAGATTATCCGCCGGATTGTATTTAACGCGAACGTGCTCTCCCAGCGTTTTGTCGATAAGTTTGAGAATATCCGAAATGAGTATGTTCAAATCAATATTCTGTAATTCGACGTCGTGACGTTGTGAAAAAGTAAGCAACTGCCGCGTGATGCGCGCGCCTCTGTCGGTGAGGTTTAAAATTTTTTCCAATCTGCTATAGAGCGGATTTTGCGGGGAAATCTGGCGTTTGCCAAGATCGGCGTATCCTAATATTGCACCGAGAACGTTATTCAGATCGTGTGCGACTCCGCCGGCAAGCCGGCCGATCGATTCCCTCTTCTGTACATTGTACAGATGAGCTTGGAGCTGTTCCTGTTCCTGCTCGGTTCGTTTTCGTTCGGTTATATCAATCAGTGAGCAGACCGTTTTCGACTTATCCGGCGTCATCGACACTTCCAGTAATACATCTTTTACCGTTCCATCTTTGACAACAAACCCGAACTCGTAGTTTTTCGGCACATCATTCTCTCCTTCTTTTCTCGCTGTACGGTACTCTTGCATTGTATGGAGCTCGTCCTTCTTGACAAACTCCTTCCAATTCATTTTCCCTTCTATTTCTTCCCTCCTATATCCCGACAACTCCTCAAATCTTTTATTAATAAGACTAATAGAATCATCCTCTTCTATTATTACCATTGCCGTGCCGGTGTTCTCAAAAACCGTCCTATACCGTTCTTCGCTTCTCTGGAGTTGTTCTTCGGCTTCTTTGCGATCGGTTATATCGGTTAGCACGCCTTGAACACCGGTAATACGACCGTTCTTCTTTTTCGGACGTGCGGCGGTTCTTACCCATTTCACTCGTTTGGATTTTGTGAGGAAGCGATACTCGGACGCTTGATTTAACCCCGATATTGCTTTACGAAAATTCTCTATGCGCCCTTCTAAGTCATCGGGATGAACAAATTGGATAAAACTTCTTCCGATTACTTCATCTATGGAATAGCCGCTCAGGGCTTCGATATTCGGGGTTATGTAAGATATGTGCGCGTTCTCATCGAGGACATAGAGGATTTCATTCAGGTTCTCAACAAGTGACCGGTATTTTTCTTCGCTTTCTATTAGATTATTATCGAGATTATGTTCGTTTCTCATTCCTGGTTTACCTTAGTGCCGGGGGATCTATTTAAAATCACTGAAACAGATTGCTTTAGCGGTATGTAAATCGGCGTCGCCCCTAAAAACAATGGGGGAGAGGAACTTTATTTTCTGCTCAATACCATTCATACAAATTTTCTGCAAAAAACGAGCCAGATTCAGGATATTTTCATATCTCCCTTAAACAACAAATTTTCGCCAATATACCGGCGTTAACAGTTCTTTACTTGTCATTTTTACCTGTAAGCAGAGTAAATTTTACATATACATTTAGTTAAACATCCTTTTACTCATAAATCTTTTTCAATTCAACTCTCCGGTTAAGAGCCCGGTCTTCTTCCGTTTCGTTCCCGGCAACGGGAGCAAGGGATGCGACACCGTGTGGTTTGAGTCGATCCGGTGAAACTCCCCCTTCGGACGTCAGAAACTCAACGACCGCTTCCGCACGCCGCTGCGATAAATCCATATTGTACTCAAGATTCCCGACAGCATCCGTATGCCCGACAACACGGAGTTTCAGATCCGGGTTTTGTTCCAGTAATGTGCCGATTTCAGTCAATACCGGTTCCGATTTTTCCTGTATCGTGGCTTCATCCGTATCGAAATAGATACCGTAAATGCGAACACTTCCCTTTTCATCAATATCCCTTGCCATTGCAGCGGCATCTATTTGAACCTCAACCTTGCCGGTCTCCATCGGTTGCTCTTCTAAAATTATTAGCATCGAACGGTTTTCATCATGCCGCCGGGCTGTATAAACCGCCACATAAATATCACCCGCCGAATTAGCAAGTCTTGCTAACGAGTAGTGACGATGACTACCCCTTCCAAACACATTATCATATCCAAGCGGAGCATCGGAATCAACAACTTCACGGCATTGAGCATCATCTCCAATACATTCATAGATAATTTCAAAACCAGCATCCTGAAGTGCTAATTGATAATTTCGATGAACCTCAAGTTCCGATCGTCCTTCGGGGGCTGTATAGCGGATGCGGGTAACCTGGCCTTCAAATGCGGTCCACTCAAATTCTTTATCCTCCATTCCTGTAACCAGTTCCTGCCGGTCATAAGCAAACTGCTGGTAGTGGGTTATGTAGGAACCCTCATACCGCGAGATCATCGGGTGGTCTTCGCTTCCTTCTATATCTTCCCGGCCGTGAAGCGCTTCTTCGTCAACAATATCTGCAACCGACACTTCGGCATCTGTATCAACCTGAACTTTGTCAGTCTCCATTGGTTTTTCCTCTATGATTATAAGCATCGAACGGTTTTCACCATGTCTCCGGGCTGTGTAGGCCGCCACATAAATATCACCCACAGGATTTGCAAGCCTGGCCAGCGAGTAGTGGCGATGACTCCCCGCCAAACTATGAAACACGTTATCATAACCAAGCGGAGCATCTGCCCCTATCTCACTACATTGAGCATCATCTCCAACACATTCATAGATTATTTCAAAGCCCGCATCCTGAAGGGCTAATTTATAATTTCGATGAACCTCAAGTTCCGAGCGTCCTTCAGGGGCTGTATAACGGATACGGGTAACCTCACCTTCAAATGCAGTCCACTCAAATTCTTCATCCTCCATTCCCGTAACCAGCTCCTGCCGGTCGTAAGAAAACTGTTGATAGTTGGTTATGTAGGATCCCTCATACCGCGAGATCATCGGGTGGTCTTCGCTTCCTTCTACGTCATCACCGGCAATTACCGGTGGTAATCCGGCAAAAATAAAACCAATGATCATCAAACATAAAATCATATTATTAAACATAGGAAACCTCCTTGTTTTTCTTCGTGAGGTGTGTGCGGTTTCTGAATACGATTGCCGGCGAATTCACTTCCGGTCGTATTCATGCAGTTGTTACGTATCAG
>SKXH01000280.1 GCA_007128495.1 Bacteroidota bacterium | reverse complement strand
TCCCAGTCGAGCGATTCGAGATAATCGCGGAGAAACTGCTTATCAAAACTTTTTTGTGATTTACCCGGCTGATATTCGTCTTTCGGCCAGAAACGTGAAGAATCAGGTGTTAATAATTCATCGATAAGGATCACCTCACCGTTATAGATACCGAACTCCATTTTAGTGTCGGCAATGATGATCCCGCGTTTTTCCGCTTCCTGTGCAGCGCGTTCATATAGTGCGATGCTGAGCGATCGCAGCTTCTCTGCAAGCTCACCGCCGATCATATCGGCTGCCGTATCGAAAGATATGTTCTCGTCGTGCCCTTCCTCTGCCTTTGTGGCGGGAGTAAAAATAGGTTCGGGCAGCCGGTCGGATTCTTTCAGGTTGGATGGAAGTTTAATGCCGCATACCGTTCCCGATGCTTTGTATTCTTTCCATCCGGAGCCGGTAATATAGCCGCGCACGACACACTCAATCGGAATGGTCTTCGCTTTTTTAGCGAGCATAATGCGGTCTTCTAATATCTCCCGGTACTGATGGAATTCTTCCGGCAGATCATCCACCTTTGTACTGATGAGATGATTCGGAACAATATCGCCCATCCGGTTAAACCAGAAAACCGATATTTGCGTAAGCACTTTTCCTTTGCCGGGAATACCTTCATTCATAACAACGTCGTATGCAGAAATACGGTCGGTGGTTACGATCAGCAGGTTTTCACCCGCTCTGTACATATCGCGAACTTTGCCGCGTGCAATTCGTTCCACACCTTTAAACTCGGTGTTGAGAACAGTGAAGGATTGTGTTGTTGAGCTCATAGTTCAGTTTAATATTATTTCATCTACTTTGATTATTTCTCCCGCCATATAGCGGAGGATATTTTTTGCAGCGTTAACGCGGTTCCTTCCCATAACGATCGGAGAATGGATGCCGCGATAGAAAATTCCGGATGACAATGCCTCTGCTATTCCATCACGCGTCGTCGCACCTTCATCGATGAGGAGTGAGAGTAATTGCATGGTATCATATCCTTTGATCGTATTCCGGGTGGGTCTACTCCCGATGGTTTCCCTGAATGAGTCGAAGAACTCGATAAACGTGGAATCCTCCGTGTTCCAGAATGTATCCGAAGTGAAATAGACACCTTCGACATACCTGCGGTTTTCTTCCAATGCAAGTATATCGTTCCACTCACCGGTGCCGAGCAATTGTGTGTTGACATTATGGTATGCAATTTGAGCGGATACTATTCCCATTGCGTCTCTCGAGGAAATGGGCAGGTAAATCGCATCGATCGACTCAACCGGTACGTGCAGACTATCGGCATATAAATCGCCTCTTATTACATTGAGACCGAGGGAGTCGGCAATGCGCGGCCCGTCTTCGCCGAGCAGATCGACCACAGGGACTGCACTCTCATTTTCAATCAACGAATCAAGCAGTTCAAGTTCTACTCCGGTACTCGCAATTTTGAAAATATCATTCTGATCGATCTCTCCCGAGAAAGATACATATGAATCCTGTAAACCGTGTCTTCTGATATTATAAAATTGCTGCGTAAAATTCGTTTCGCCGCTGCGATACCATTCGTTCAAAGTAATATAAGCTCCGGAAAGATTATTGACCTCTTCAATAAATCCTTCGGCAAGATCCTGTCCGTGTGAATCGGTCGGCGCAAGCACCGAGAGCGTTGAGTATCCGAGATGTTCTACAGCGTACCGGGCCATTGCCCGCCCGCGGGTTCGGTGATCGGGGTTTGTCTGAAAAACATATCTGCCGATATCGGCGATATGATTTGCCGTTGCCGTCGGGGTAATGATGGGAACTCCCCGGGCATTTGCCACGCCTGCGGTGGCAAATACTTCATCACTGAATACGGGGCCGAGGATCAGAACCACTTCATTATCATTGACGAGTTCCTGTACGTGCCGGGCGGCAACCGATGGCTGACGGCGCGAGTCGCGAACATCGAGAAAAAGCTGAACATCGGATTCAGCATTGTGCTGCTCAACTGAAAACTGAATTCCCTGCAACATTTCCCACCCGAGTCTGCCGAGCGGTTCACCCGGGTCATCCTCGAAGAGAGGTAGGATCACCCCGATCTTTAAAGTGATACCTTCTTCGATATTCTCAAGCAGGGATCGCAATTCACTTATTAACGGGTGGCGGCTGTATTCATTAACTGCCTCTTCGAGAAGTGACTGTGCTCTTCTGAAACTCCCGCGTTCGATATACTTTTGTGAGAGGGCAAGTGCAAGGAATCCGCTCTCAAACTCACCGCGTGCTTCATCGTAAATTTCCTGTAAGTCTTCGATACTCAAATGATCATCTATGATCCGTGCCAAATATGCTTCTGCATTACCCTGTAATTCAGGATTGTCGGTGTGTTCAACCGCGCTCATAAAAGTAAACAGTGCATTTTCGTATCTGCGATCACGCATAAACGCAACGCCGAGTGTGAAATATGCATCGTCTTGATATAATGACCGCGGGAACCGGTCAAGAAAATTCTGTAATACTCTCACCGCATTGCGATTTTGTCCCATCTCAATCATTGCTTTGGCCGACATTACATATGCCGCCGTGGTGCGCTGCGTTACATCCCGCATATCGAGTATAATTTCGAAATGCTGCAAAGATTGAAAATAATCCTCATCCTCAAACGCGTTAATCCCCGATTGAAAATAATCTTCCGCCCGCTCACTGAAAACTATATCCCGGTCCTGGGCAGCTAATTCGGATAGAAATACCAGGGAGAATATGATACAAACTATACGAAAAATGGTATGTGACATCATTCTGAAATTCATATCTATTATGGTGTACCGTTACGTCAGACTAAAATAGTAATTTTTTCGGGAAAATTCTATTCCGGAATGATTTTTGTTTCTCCGAGTGCAAACGACCAGATTGCATCGTTTTGAATATCCAGCCGCTTCGCTGCACGGTTGAGCTCTTTCGGTGGTTCATCAATATATTCGTCGGCTACATCGAATGTACCCCAATGCATACCGGCAAAAAACCGGGCGTTTAGATCGCGGTATGCCGCGAGAGCGTCATGTGGATCCATATGCATATAGCGCATATACCATCTTGGTTTATACGCACCGATAGGTAAAATAGCGACATCTATTTGTTTTGAACCACGGCGGGCAATGTTTTGAAATTCGGGAAAATAACCGGTATCACCTGAAAAATATACTGTTTCATCCTGACCGTCGATCAACCATCCCGACCATAAACTCTCATCAACATCCAATATACCCCGCCGGGATGTATGTTGTGCCGGCGTACAGATAAACCGAACCCCTGCAAGATCGATACTATGCCACCAATCCCGCTCTTCAACTTTGGTAATATCCCACTCGGCTAATATTGATTTAACACCGAGCGGCACAATAAAGAGCGGATCGAAATCTTGCTGTAACTTCCGGACGGTCGGTTCATCCAGATGGTCATAATGTGAATGGGATATCAGCACAACATCGATTCCCGGAAGTTTTTGCCACGGCACTCCGGGACGCGATTTTCGCCTCGGGCCGATCTTATTTCCCGGTCCTACAAGTGAACTCCAGACCGGATCGGTCAGTATATTTGCATTATCCATTTGAATAAGATAGGTTGAATGTCCTATCCATGTGAGTGCAGTACTATTGAACCGTTCCGGGATTATGATATCGCTGTCATCGACTTTAGGAATCGAATATATACGGGGCCGCGGTTGAGGATCTACAATGTAGTTTTGCCACCGCCATCGTATCCGGTCTTTTATCTTGAGATGATCCTCATCGTTCATCCACGGGTTTTTAAATCCATATTTGGTATGATGCTGTAAATTATTCGTAATTATTTTTTCCTTCATAAGTTATATAAATCGGTAATTAAAATTTTATCTTATTCCATTGGTGCTTATAACATAAAGTTGGTGTAAAAGATTCACCGGCTATTGATTTTCAGTCACGCGGCGGAATAGAACGCGATTCGCCGAATGCGAACACCCACACACGATCGGGATCAACCTGCAGAGAATCTACCGCCTTTTGCAAATCCTTCGGCGGTTGGTCGAGCAATTCATCCGTTTGATCAAAAGTTCCCCAATGCATCGCTGCAAAGTACCGAGCATTCAGATCGAGATACGCCTGCAATGCTTCAGCGGGATTGACGTGAACGGGATGCATAAACCATCTCGGTTTATACGCACCTATCGGCATAAGCGCCACATCGATCGGGGCATATCGCTCACCGATCTCCGTAAAACCGGGGAAATAACCTGTATCACCGGCAAAATAAATGGTCTTGCTGCCGGACTTAATTATCCAGCTCGACCAGAGCGATTCATTGCGGTCGTTTATCCACCTTTGAGATGCGTGCTGTACCGGAGTGCAAACGATCTTGATGCCGTCGATCACATACTCATCCCACCAATCTAACTCAACGACATTCTCTACACCCCACTCAGCGAGAAATTTTTTATTTTCAAGGGGGACAAAAAACACAGGACTAAAATCCTTTTCAAGCCGCTCTATCGTCGCACGATCCATATGATCGTAATGATTGTGAGAGATCACAACGATATCTATCGGGGGCAATTTTTCCCACGGAATGCCAGGCGGCATATACCGCCGCGGCCCTACCCGATTACCAAGCGGCCCGACCCGGTCGCTCCAAACCGGATCGGTCAGGATATTCTTATTATTTACCTGAATAAGGTACGTTGCGTGCCCTACCCATGTAAGCATTCCACTGTGTATTCGTTCAGGCGGATTAACATACTCCGGGG
>SKXH01000198.1 GCA_007128495.1 Bacteroidota bacterium | reverse complement strand
AGGCGACTGCTTTACGCCGGGGAATGCCGGGGGTAAGAGACCGGTGGGAGGATGGTCAACCGGCAATGCCGCTGCAAGATGGTGCGCTTGATCCGGCTAAATATGTTGTAGGGCCGAACGACCTGTTTACCGTCAGCGTATGGGGCGAAATGCCGTTTACTCATACGGCATTTGTCAATCCCGAAGGTTCGTTGCACATCCCGACAGCCGGTGTCGTTTCGGTTGCGGGGAAAACCCTTCAGGATGTTCGTACAGAAATAACCGCCGCTGTCCGCGAACAGTATCTCACCGGCGATATATCCGTATCACTTGAACAAACACGAATGTTTACCGTGCACGTCGGCGGTAATGTCCGTCATCCCGGACCATACCCCGCCTCCTCTGTTCAACGCGTCGACCGGGTGCTCGCACTTGCGCATATGCCGTCTGAGGAGGAGTTACAGCGCATTCAATCGCGGTATCTCGATGATCCGGAACGCCCGCAGTATTTCACGCGTGAGGAAATCGATCCAACGAAAAGAGAGCGCGAACCTTCATTGCGTAATGTTATCCTGCAGCGGAAGAATGGCGACACACTGCACGTTGACCTTGTACGATATTATGCCACCGGTAATACGGTTTACAATCCGTTTGTCCAGGATGGTGACCGGATAATTGTACGCCCCGAAGATCTCCGCTCGAACGCGATTAGCGTATACGGTGGTGTCCGGCTGCCGGGCCGGTTTGAATATCATCCGAAAGACAGCTTAAATGTTCTTCTTGAAGTAGCTCAGGGATTTACAGAGAATGCAATACGCGATTCAATTGAAATAGTACGATTGGGTGAAGACGGAAATAATTTTAAAAGGATCGTCGTCAACGGTAATTCGGTGCTCAATGGAAACCGGAATTATGCTCTGCAGAAAAATGACCGCATATTCGTATGGGAAACGCCGGAAGTACGCCGCGAGAATACCGTATTTGTGCAGGGAGAAGCGCACTATACCGGGGCATTTCCCATTGAGGATGGAGAAACCAAATTATCTGCAATCATAGAAGCGGCCGGTGGATTTACCAAAGATGCAGCAATCGCAGAGGCAAAGATATTCAGAAATAATGAAAAAGATCAATGGGATCCGCTTATGAGCCATCCCGATTACCAGCGTTTATACGAAATGCGGTTAAGCAGAATGAACATGGACGAGCGCGAATATTTCAACTTTGAATCTGCTATCAGGCGTGATTTTGTATCGGCGGATTTTCAACGGCTCTTTCTTGAAAATGATCCACAGGCAGATATAACACTTAAAGACGGAGACGTCATCGTCATACCGCGCCGCACCAATACCGTCTATGTATTCGGGCAGGTTGCAAACCCTGGATATATCGATATGCAGCCGGGATGGCATGTCGATGATTACATTGCACACGCGGGAGGCACCTCGGAAGCGGCTAAGAGCAGGGGAATACGTGTTATAAAAGCCGGTACAAAAGAATGGGTAAAACCCCGGCATACACCCGTGGAACCGGGCGATGCTATATGGGTGCCGCGTGTGCGGGATCGTGATACGGGATATTATTTTGCATTAGCCCGTGATGTTCTTCAGGTGTCCACCGGAGTTATCACGTTATTCGTATTTATTCAGAATTTAATGGATTGAGGAGATTTACGGTATGAGTGATAAAACACACGAGACAAAAGGACTTCTGGATTATATACATATACTTTTAAAGTGGCGGCGTTTTATTGTTATTAATTTTCTGCTCGTCGTACTGATAACATACGGCATAACGTTATTGCTGCCGAAGTGGCACTATAGTCAGTCAATTGTGCTTCCGCCGAAGGATCAGATGATGGGACCGGCTGGAGGATTGCCGGGAATTGCCCGGATGGTTGGAATTCCCGGTGCAGCGGGATTGATGGGGCAGCAGGGTGTCTACAATTATCTCTCCATTTTGAAAAGCCGTTCGATACAGGTAGAGATGATTAATGAGTTTGATTTACGGAAAGTTTACGACTTGCCGGACGATCCTATCGAGGATGTCTTAAGAGAGTTTCAGGCGAATGTGGATATCGTTCTTGATGATGAAGGTGCTCTTGTTATAGGTGTTTATGATAGAGATCCTAACCGGGCGGCAGAGATGGCTAATCGTTATGTGTCGTTGTTACATAAATATTATACCGATCTCAACGTCAGGGAAGCGAGTTCCAGAAGAGAGTTCGTCGAAAAAAGGTTGGCTCAAAATAAAGAAGAGCTGGAAGCGCTTGAGGAAAGAATGCGGACATTTCAAACAGAACACGGATTTATCGTTGTTCCCGATCAGATTGAGCAGGGGATGAAATCGATTGCAGAAATGTATGCGATCAGGACAATAAAAGAGCTTGAACTTGATGTTTACAAAGAGACGCTCGGTCCCGATAATCCGCTCTACAAAGGCGCGCGATTGGAATTGAATGCTATAAACAACAGATTGAGCGGGGTACCCGATCAAACGGTAGAATCGTTGAGGATTTTCCGCGAACTGATGATTCAACAGAAAATATTTGAGTTGCTAACTCCAATGCTGGAGGAAGCCCGGTTAGAGGAACTTCGAGATACCCCCACAGTGCTCGTTCTTGACGAAGCAGTTCCTTCGGATGAAAGAGCTCGGCCTAAACGATTGCTTGTTACTCTGGCGATGGGAGTAGTGAGTTTAATTGTTTCAATCTCATATGTACTAACCAACGATATACTGGACAAAATGAAGGAAACTAATCCTGACAGGTATAATAAAGTACAGGATATACGAAATATGTTAAAGAATCCCCTTCGATCGGAAAAATAAATTCGATGGTGCTGACAAACCATATCAGAGATTTATGCTCGCAAGCAGGGGCGGTTTCCGTGAAATAGCGGCACATCAAATGGGGCAGTATCATCTTCTTCAAATTATAGACTCAGGGATTTCAATATTACTACTGATAATCGATAATGTTTAAAGCTCTTGAAATCATTCCACCAATATCAGGGAACCTTCCGATTCCTATTGCGTATTACTACGTTATTATGGGAGTTCTTTTGGTATCGGTTGTGTACGCCTCTACGATCCTCTCGCCTTTATTAGTCCTCGCGGCAATATCATTGGTTGTCGTCACTCTCTATGTTCCGGAATTGGCGCTGTTTGGATTTATTTTTTCAAGGGTGATCACAGAATGGTTGGAAGAGCATATTCCCCTGATTACAGCAGGCGGTTATGAGGTTTTGCTGGTTTTTGCTCTGGCGGCCGTTGTTTGTATTCGATTGGCAAGATATAGAAATACCGACCTGCCAAGATTCCATCCCTATGTTTGGCCATTATTACTTTTATCAATCATATTATTTATCGGACTTACCTATACTCCGAGTTCCGGATACGCAATCGATAAAGCGGTACAGTTTCTTTTTTTTGGTGTATTCCTCTTTATCGCAACGATAATGCTGCTTCAAAAAAAAAGTGATATCGTGAGATTGGTTGCCGTTTTTGTTGTCATGTCGATCGCTGTTTCGGGCATTATGATATATGAAGGAATTCAAAGTATATTAAGTGGAGACTTTTTAGGTTATTTCGCACGGCTCACTATTCTCGGGGCAAACCCGATCGGTATCGCACGGGTGCTTGCAATAGCTATTGCGAGTATATCTGTCATCGCCTTTTTTGAAAAATCAAGAACCAGAAGATTTTATCTTTTTGCGTTAATAATGTTTCTGTTTGTCGCGTTGCTGGCGACGAATACGAGGGGGCCTGTACTCAGTTTGATTGCAGGGATGGTTATTTTTATTTTATTTTTTTCCGGTATTAAATCTTCTAAAATAATACCATATAGTTTATTGGCGGTGTCTGTTCTCATAATCCTTTTTCTGGCACTTCCCGAACAATTTATCAATCGATATTTTTTGTTGTTCGGTAAAGAATACGGGGTCTATGCGCAGATCGGTACAGAACTTGATACCCGCGCAACACGGCTTGAGATGTGGATGCAGGCAGGGGGTTTATGGCTCAGTGATATTAAAAGTTTTTTAATTGGTAAGGGGACGGGAAGTTTTGCACTGTTATCAACAATGCATGATTTCCGCTGGTATCCGCATAACATATTTCTTGAAACTGTCGCTGAATATGGATTGATCGGCCTCCTCGTCTTGCTCACAGTTTTAGGCCAAATGGGAATTATCGCAAAATCGTGTTGGACTATGGTCAAGCGTGATGATAAGCAAAAGGTATTGTTCCTTGTGATTCTCGTACCTGCTATCGTTACTTTTTTTGCGGTGCAGATGAGCGGAGATTTACCCACGAACAGACTGTTATGGCTGCAATTCGGTATTCTTGTTGCGTACTGGAGAATACAAACAAGTGAGATGAATTCACAAAATACGGGACACAATAGAATTGACTAAGGATGTCGTTATCAACCGTAAGCATCAATCGGCGAGTACAAGGTTAATTCTTACGTATATATTTGCATTCGCTTCATCAGTTGTCGGTTTTCTTATTGTCGTAATCTTTTCAGGATTTTTACAACCTGATGAATGGGGTGTGTTTTCGGTTGCAAAACGTTCTGCTACAATTATAGCCACCATTGCTATTTTGGGGGTCACCGATGCGATTTCGCGTTACATACCGTTGCAGCGGGCAAAAGAATCGGACAATGCAGATTATTTCGGAACAAACGCTACGTATATAATTATACGGTCGTCATGCGCAGTCACCGTAGTATGGCTGTGGGGTGTGTATGTTATTTCGGTTACAAATTTAGCCGACGGTTCATTGCTCATCGCTCTTCTTTCAGCAACGGTATTCTATTTAGCGCTGATGTGGCAGGAGTTCTTATCAGGTTTTCTCCGGGCCGAGGGATTTATCGGTCATTTTAATGTGATGAGAGTGATGGGACAATCAATGCAGCTCCTGTTCGGTGTGTTGATACTTTTTTTATTCGGGGCAAGCGCTAATAAGGTGATTCTTGGGTCTGCGTTAGGTATCGGTGTGGTCGTGGTGGCAGCGGCATTTATTTTATGGCGTCTTGGAATAACCATCTATCGGAAACGATATGTGAACCGTGGAATAAGAAAAGAAATCTCGTCTTACGGTGTGCCCCGGATGGTGATGATTTTATTCGAGATGTTGATCATCAGTTTATCGTTACTGTTACTCGGTTTTATCGGCAGACCGTATGAGGCGGGTTTGTTTGCGATATCGATACATTTTATCGCTATCATGAAACTATTTTTTCAACCCATTGCATTTGTGATGCTGCCGGAGTTTTCAAAACTCCACGGAATGCAAGATACTGAAGGAATTGAAAATAAACTGCAGATCTTGATTCAGGGATGGCTGTATATTATTACATTTTCTATTATTATGGTACTCTCGTTTCTGGATGTTGTTTTTGATCTTCTTTTTAAGATGGAATACGCGGGAGCAACTGAATTTATAAAGATTCTCTTAATCGGCATGATACCGTTTTCATTCTATTTAACAACACACAGCTATATTAATGCGATACTTAAACGTCCGTATGTCTTGTATATTTTATTAATTGCTATAGTTGTTAATATTGTTCTATTTTTTATTCTCATCCCGCTTATCGGGGGAATCGGGTCCGCTGTGGCAACATCGGTGAGTATGGGCGTTGTCGGCGGCTTAATGGTGGTATTATTATCAAAAAGTCAACCGAGAGTATTTAGGGTTGTGAATTTGTTTGATTTTATAATTTGTATGCTCCCTCTTGCAGGAATTTTGTTAGCGAGTTATGTTCTACACAATCTAATCGTATTAATTGGGATAGCAATACTATTCCTGGGATTACACCTCTACTTGTTAAAAAAGAGGGAAATTGCATGGTTTGCAATAATTGAAAAAAGGTTTTTGCATGGGCAGTAAGGATAACAATATACAAAATGTAAATGCTCCGTATGTCTCGGTCATAATTCCGATGAGAAATGAGGAGCAGCATATTGAAAATTGTATCGATTCAATTTTTCGCAATGATTATCCGGATGACAGGTTGGAGGTTCTTGTCGTCGACGGTCGCAGTGATGACGATTCGAAAAATATAGTTGAAAAATTTGTATCGAACCGGAAGAACGTCCGGATACTTGATAATCCAAAACGTATTATACCCACAGCATTGAATATCGGTATACAGGAAGCACAGGGTGATGTAATTATAAGAATGGATGCTCATTCCATCTACGACGAGAAATTTATCTCGAAATGTGTGAATCTGCTTGAGTCAAAAGGAGCGGCTAATGTCGGGGGGGTGCTTGAGGCCGTTGGGAAGAACTACATAGGTAATGCAATAGCGATAGCAACGACGAACCCGTTTGGAGTAGGGGATGCGCTGTATAGATACGGCGATAAAGAACGATGGGTAGATACTGTTTTTCCGGGGGCATGGTATAAAAAAACCTTTGAGGCAATCGGTGGATTTAACGAAGAAATGGTGGTCAATCAAGATTATGAACTCAATTATCGATTACGTGAGGCAGGGGGAAAGATTCTATTGTCGCCGGATATACGGTGCCGTTATTTTGTTCGCAGTTCCATCTTTGCATTAATGAGACAATATTTTCGATATGGATATTGGAAAGTGAAAACATTGGTGCTTCATCCTGATTCACTCCGGTGGAGACAAATCGTTGCACCTCTGTTTGTGCTTGGATTGCTGGTATCTATTCTCCTTATACCTGTATCCGTTACTGCTGCGCTTATCATTCCGGGTTTATACGTAATATTTAATATTTTTGCTTCGACCACCGCTGTCGCGAGGAGAGGATTTCGATATTTGCCGGTTATTCCTTTTTTATTTTTAATTATACATCTTTCATGGGGATTGGGTTTTTTGGGCGGAATTATGAAATTTGGATTTCCTAAATTTACCGTTAGAAGTATAAGGAACGCTCTGCGAAAAATTTTCTAATTTAATAGAAATACCTATGTCACGAAAAACCGAAATACTACTAATTCTCCTCTTCGATTTCATCGCAATTAATGCAGCGTGGTACTTGCATTACTACCTGCGTGTTGAGACCGGAGTGATACCGTATTCGCTCCGGCCGGATTTCTTCCTGCCGATGCTTGTAATATGTGTGTTCTGGTTTCTTGTGCTGTGGTTTTTTGGTTTGTATCGTCCGTGGTATGCTAAGTCGCGTGTCGATGAATTATCGAACATTGTAAAGGCGATAAGCGTTGGTGCGGTTCTTCTGTTTTTTGTGATATATCTGGATGATGAAACGCGGGGCGGTGCACAGGTAAGCTCGCGGATGCTGATAGTGGGCTATTGGTTTGCTCTGATCGTTCTGGTGGGCGGAGGACGTATGGTGGTGCGTACGATCCAGCATAAACTTCTTGAGAAGGGGATCGGCCACCGGCGGACGATCATAGTGGGTGATACGAAACGGGCTCACGAGTTGCTCGATCTTGTGAAAAACCATCCGGCCCTGGGATATACCGTTATTGGCTTGGTTACTCCTCAGCAAAGTTCGAACGGTAACGGCGACAACGGTGTACCGGTGTTGGGTACATATTCTAAACTCTCACAGATCATACGCGAGCACAGTGTGCAGGAAGTGCTTATCGCCCTTGAAGGTAAGCATCAGGAGAAGATAATATCACTCATCGACTCGTGTAACGGTATTCCGGTTGGCATTAAGATTATGCCCGACATGTATCATATCGTCGGGGGCCAGGTGCGTACCAATCAGATCTATGGTGTGCCTTTGATCGAGGTAATGCCGCAGATAATGCAGCCGTGGGAGGAAAGTCTCAAACGAACGATTGATATTATCGTATCATTCATTATACTGTTTGTCGGAATGCCGATCTGGCTGCTCGTTGCCCTCGCCATTAAACTCGATTCACCGGGATCGGTGTTATATAAACAAGAGCGCGTCGGGAAAGACGGAAAAATATTTAACATTTACAAATTCAGATCGATGCGGAGCGATGCCGAAAAAATGTCCGGCCCCACTTGGGCAGGGAAAAACGATCCGCGGATAACAACGATCGGTGCAATTATCCGTAAACTTCACCTCGATGAGATACCGCAATTCATCAACGTGTTGAACGGATCGATGAGTCTCATAGGCCCGCGCCCCGAACGGCCGTTTTTTGTCGATCAATTTAATAAACAAATTCCGTTGTATTCACGGCGTCATGCCGTGCGGCCGGGTATGTCGGGCTGGGCACAGGTAAAACATAAATACGACGAAACACTTCAGGATGTGAAGACAAAGTTACAGTATGACCTGTATTATATAGAAAACATGTCGATTCGCATGGACCTCAAAATATTACTGATGACGGTGTATCGGGTGCTGTTGGGAAGGGGGCATTAGGTCGGTGGTCAGAGGTCGGAAGTCAGAGATCAGAGATCAATGGTTGGTAATTTTTAAGAATAGAGGAAAACCTTTTATGATTACTAAAAATAATCAGGAGGTGAATTATGAGGTTAGTAAGTCCTTTCCGTTAGAAGAGTCGTACTCATTAACTTCACAAATAAGACGTTCATCTCGGTCGGTATGTTTAAATTTGAGAGAGGCGTGGTCGAAACGCAGATATGAAGCACATATTATAAGTAAATTAACCGATTGTGACGGAGAAAATGGCGAAACAGATTCAGCGTTTGATTTTGCGAAGGATTGCGGATATATCACAAAAGAAAAACACCAGGAACTTGGAACGATGTGTTCAGAGATAGGAAAAATGTTGGGTGAAATGATCAAAAATCCAAGGTCATATTTAATTAAAAACTGACCTCTGACTTCTGATCTCTGACCTCTCGTTGAAAGATTAAAGATATAGTTAAATACAATATAATGTAATTATGAAAAGGAAAACATGTAGATGAAATTACAGATGGTCGATCTTCTCACGCAATATGATTCTATAAAAGACGAAATTGATACTGCTGTACTGAATGTGATACGGTCCGGCCAGTATATTCTTGGAAAGGAAGTAAAAGAGCTGGAAGAAAAAATAGCACACAATCTTGGCTGTAAATATGCCGTCGGTTGTGCTTCAGGTACCGATGCATTGCAGGTGGCAATGATGGCTCTGGATATCGGTCCGGGTGATGAAGTTATTACGACATCTTTCACATTCGTTGCCACTGCCGAAACGATCGCGCTGCTGGGTGCCAAACCGGTATACGTCGATATTCGTGAAGCTGATTTTAACATCGACCCGGAGAAAATCGAAGCCGCTATCACCGATAAGACCAAAGCTATCATTCCGGTTCATTTATACGGACATCCCGCTCCAATGGATGGGATAATGGCAATTGCAAATAAACATAACATACCGGTGATCGAAGATACGGCCCAGGCAATAGGAGCCGGATATAATGGCGAAAAAGCCGGAACGATCGGTACATTCGGCTGTATAAGCTTCTTCCCTAGTAAAAATCTGGGTGCTTACGGCGACGGAGGGATGATAACAATGAACGACGAGTCGCTCGCAACAAAATCACGGATGATCGTCAACCACGGGTCACGTGAACGCTATAAACATTCGGAGATCGGTGTCAACAGCCGGCTCGATACAATACAGGCGGCTATATTGCTGGTAAAATTGAAATATCTCGATATGTGGAATGACAACCGCAGAAAAGCCGCGGCGCGATATTCTGAATTACTGCGGGATATTCCGGTTACAACACCGGAAGAATTGCGCGGAAACTATCATATCTATCACCAATATACCATTCGGTGTAAAAAAAGGGATGAGTTAAGCAATCACCTGAAGGAAAAGAACATTCCGCATGCAATTTATTATCCGATACCGCTCCACCTGCAGGAAGCGTATGCCTATCTCGGCTATTCCAACGGTGATTTGCCGGTTACCGAAAAATTAACGGATGAAGTGCTCTCGTTACCGATGCATCCGGAGCTGACCGAAGAACAGCAACAGTATATTACAGATGCCGTCAAAGAATTCTATAACAATTAACAGACGAGATTTATGAAACGTATCCTTGTTATAATTCCAACATACAATGAAGCAGATAATATACGTCAACTGGTAGCAGAAATTCATGCCGTTTACGATTCCATACATATTCTTGTAGTTGACGATAATTCACCCGATAAAACGTGGGAACTTGTAGAGGAAATGAAAGCTGGGGATTCGAGAATACATCTTATCCGGCGCGAAGGAAAACTTGGCCTGGGTACGGCATACGTTGCGGGATTTAAATTTGCAATTGAAAACGGGTATGACTTTATCTTTCAAATGGATGCGGATTTTTCGCATAACCCGAAGAGTATTCCAAAATTTTTACAGGCAATTAAAGATAAAGATCTTGTTATCGGTTCGCGTTACAAAAATGGTGTCCGTGTTGTAAACTGGCCGATTAAGCGGCTTATCCTTAGTTTTCTAGCGAATGTATATACACGTGTTACTACGGGTATGCCCGTAGCCGATGCTACCGGCGGCTACAAATGTTTTCGAAGGGAAGTCCTTGCCGCTTTAGAGCTGGATAAGATCAGGTCGAACGGCTATGCCTTTCAGATAGAAATGAACTTTAAAACATACAAAAAAGGATTTCGCCTTACTGAAATTCCCATCATATTCGAGGACAGGCGTGTCGGGATTTCCAAAATGTCGAAACGAATTATCATAGAAGCAATATTTACAGTCTGGAGTTTACGGCTGCGAAGTTTATTGAGGATGCTTTGACCATGCGATGCTCCGTTATAATCGTAAACTATAATGTCAAGGATTTTCTTGCACAGGCATTGCGGACGATCAGGAAGAGTTTTGCCTATGCTCAGCAGCGACGCCCCGGTTTGGAATCGGAGATATTTGTTGTCGATAATGCATCGGAAGACGGAAGCGTCGAGATGGTGCAGTCACAATTTCCCGAAGTAATTACCATAGCGAACAAACAAAATGCAGGATTTGCACGGGCAAACAATATTGCCCTTTCGCGTTCAACGGGAGATTATATACTATTAATTAATCCCGATACGTTGATGCAGGAAGATACCATCGATGTGATGCTCTCTGCTTTTGAAAACGATCCGTCGATCGGTATGGCCGGCTGTAAGATCCTGAATCCCGACGGAACATTACAGCTTGCGTGCAGGCGCGGATTTCCGACACCGTGGGTGGCATTTACCAAAATATCCGGACTCAGTTCACTCTTTCCGCAGACAAAACTTTTCGGCAAGTATAATGTGACCTTCCGTGATCCCGATAAAAGTTATGAGGTCGATGCAATCAGCGGTTCGTTTATGATGATCCGTCGAACCGTGTTTGAGCAAATCGGGGGGTTGGATGAAACATTTTTTATGTACGGTGAAGACCTCGATTGGTGCTACCGTATACAACAATCCGGCTGGAAAATATTTTATATCGCCGACACACAGATCATCCATTACAAAGGAGAGAGTACACGACGCAGCAATATAGATGAAATACGCACGTTTTATAAAGCGATGTCGGTATTTGTTGAGAAGAACATCTCTCAATCACCGTTCATTAAAGGATTGCTGAATGCGACGATCTGGATGCGAGCTTTGTTTGCCTGGACGGGTAGATCGGTACAGGGAGCCGTACCGGCGCTGGTTGATTTTTTATTGTTGAATATCTCACTGGTATTGGCGGAATATATCTGGCTCGGTCATATATTTCATTTCCCGGGTTACGCGTATCCCGCTATTGTGATCGTACCGCCGTTGATCCTTATCGGTATCATTGGTTTTACCGGCGGGTACTCTAAACATAGATTATCGGTGTCGCGGTCTATTGTTGCCGTAGTAGTTACGGTTATATTGATATCGGCGATTACATTTTTCGCGAAGGATTTTGCCTTCAGCAGAATGGTGGTGATAATTTTCGGTGCATTGTCGTTGCTGCTTATTCCGGGATGGAGACTGCTTGTACGGTTATTCGGCCGCGTGCCGGGTTTGGGAGGCATGTTTAAATTATCTCCGAAACGAACGCTTATAGTCGGTATAAATCCGTTTACCTCCGAGATCATAAAGAAATTGCGAAAGCGAATTCAGGACAGCTATCAGATTGTGGGCATTATAGATGCGTCGCGGCATCGTATCGGTGAGGAGGTTAATGGCATCCCGGTGATCGGCAGTATTACCAACATCGACAAGGTAGTCTCCGAACAACAGATCAGCGATGTGATATTTGCCCCGGATACATTGAGTTATGGTGAAATATTGTCGGTTATTTCGCAAAGCAACGACCGGTCGGTGAATTACAAGTTAATTCCGACCGATATGGAGGTGGTAATCGGCAAGGGGACGATCGACCAGCTCGATGAAGTTCCGCTGATTGAGATCGAATACCGTATAAACCGCCCGTTCAACCGGTTTATTAAGCGGATTGTAGATGTCGGACTGGGAATAATACTTTTGATATCCATTTATCCTTTTCGTACCTTGTTATTTACGAGAAAAAGACGGGAAGACGGTCACTGGAGTGACAGTATCCCCCGGATCATTTCGGGATCGATGAGTTTCGTAGGACCGCCGGCCCATACGATCGGCGAGAACGGCGCGTTCCTCGGGAAACCCGGACTCACCGGATTGGTGCAGATACAGCAAAGCGGCGAATTGGACGCGAGTGATATCTATAATTACAATGTGTATTATGCAAAAAATCAATCATTCTTCATGGATGTTGAGATTTTACTGAAAAATTTTATTATACAGTTGACCTCGAATAAATAATAGGATAAACTGATGGCAAAAATAGTACTTGATTTTGAAAAACCTGTATTCGACCTCGAGCAAAAAATCCAGGAGATGCGAAAATATGAGGGCAATGTCGATATATCAGGTGAAATAAACAGACTGGAGAAAAAGGTACACCAGCTACGCGAATCCGTGTATGCAAATTTAACACGATGGCAGCGCGTGCAGCTTGCACGACATCCCGACCGGCCGTATACACTCGATTATATAGAGCGTATTATGGATGATTTTGTAGAACTCTACGGCGATCGAAAATACGGGGATGATAAAGCTATTGTCGGCGGCTTTGCAGCGCTGGACGGAGAATCTGTAATGGTCATCGGTCAACAGAAGGGAAGGGACACGAAATCCAATGTGTACCGCAATTTCGGTATGATGAACCCGGAGGGATATCGTAAAGCGCTCCGGTTGATGAAGCTTGCCGAAAAATTCAAACGCCCCGTAATTACTATGCTCGATACTCCGGGCGCGTTTCCGGGTATTGAAGCAGAAGAGCGGGGACAGGCAGAGGCAATTGCCCGCAATCTTTTTGAGATGTCGAAATTAAAGGTCCCTGTGATCGTTGTAATTATTGGTGAGGGTGCCTCGGGTGGTGCGCTTGGTATCGGTGTTGGCGACCGCATACTTATGATGGAGAATGCCTGGTACTCGGTTATATCGCCGGAATCCTGTTCAAGTATTCTCTGGCGGTCGTGGGATTATAAAGAACAGGCAGCAGAAGCATTGCGTTTAACAGCCCCGGATCTCGTCGAACAAAAAATTGTCGACCGCATAATAAAAGAACCGCTGGGAGGAGCACATCGTAATCCACAGGAAGCAGCGATGATCCTGAAAAACGTTTTGCTCGAAGAATTGAAACTGCTCTCGAAATTAAAGCCGGAAAAACTGGTCGAGCGCCGTATAAACAAATTCGTGCAGATGAACGGATGATTACCTGTGTTTCTGAAATCCGTGTGCGTTATGCCGATACCGATCAGATGCGGATCGTTCACCATGCGAAATTTTTCGAGTATTTTGAAATTGCGCGCAGCGACCTGCTTCGTTCGATCGGCATGGGGTACGGTGATGTTGAGAAGAACGGATTTTATCTGCCGGTGATCGAAGCACAGGCACGGTATAAGTCACCGGCTTACTATGATGAACTGATTACCGTAGAAACAGTTATACGGGAGCGACCGTCGGTGAAAATGAAAATTGACTATGAAACAAAGCGGAACGATTTGCTGCTTGCGACAGGTTATACAGTACACGGGTTTATCGACGGGAAGACCGGCAGACCCGTTCGATCGCCGGAGTTTTTTGATAAACTAATAGAACGTTTTTATGAGGGATAAAATGGATAAACTATATTTTAACGAACGTATCTCTATCGATCCTAAAATATGTAACGGAGTAGCATGTATTGACGGTACCCGCATTCCGGTATATCAAATTGTCGGAATGCTTGCAAATGGCGATACAATTGAAGATTTGTTGAAGGAATATCCGACTATAGAGAGAGAAGATATTCTTGCCTGTCTGCGGTATGCAGCCAAAATTGCAGAAGACCAGATTACTCCTATTCCAGTAACAGGTGAAGAATTTTGAAAATACTGGTTGATGAGAATATACCCTTGATGACAGTATCTGAGTTACGTTTGAAAGGGTATGAAGTTACAGATATTAGGGGTACAGATTTGGAAGGTAGTAAGGATGAAAAAGTTTGGAGAATAATAACAAAAAATGAACAATTGCTGATTACGACTGATAAGGGTTTTATTCGATATAGATTCCATGATCATCATGGAATTTTGATTATTCGACTTAAAAAGCCTAATCGCCATCGTATTCACGCAAGGGTAATGATCGCTATGAATAATATACCAGAAAGTGATTGGAAAAATACTTTGGTAGTTATGAAAGACGAAGTCGAAAGCATATGGAGAAAATAATGAAATATTCTATCTTTATCGGTGGTTTTATATTATTTATCTATATAATTTTCATGTCGGGATGTGACTCAGGGTTGTAGGAAGTAAAAGATAAATATCCGTATGGTATTTCGATGTACATAACAAAGTGGATAGATATATTAGACAAAGAAAAACCACACATGTTGAGGTGGAAGCTGGTGAAGGTCCAGATAGTTTCAATTTCAGTTTACAAATTGTTCATGACCTGGATAAGAATATTTTTTCACATCCAATGACATTAGCAATGAATTATCCGGATAACATGAAGGGCAGGAAATTTGAGTTGCTGAACACGGATGGAGCATTAAAAAACCAATTTTTCGTTACAACAGATGAAAAGTATTTTAATTTACGTCCATTTGAATTATATATATTTAATGAACTGGAAACATAAGAATGATGCTCAAAAAAGAACTACTCGAGATTCTGTGTTGCCCGAAATGTCACGGCGACCTTGATTACGACTCCGACAAAAACACGCTGACCTGCAAAGAATGCGGAAAGGTGTACGAAGTAAAAGACGATATACCAATAATGCTGGTTGACGATGACCAGGATTCATGAACTACACGAAAGTACGATTTCCCGTTTAATCGAACAAGCGATTTTTGAGGATCTCGGTTTCGGTGATATAACTACCGAAAGCATTATTCCCGAAGAGCATATATCGACGGCACACATTCTTTCAAACGACGAAGGTGTAGTTTCAGGACTTGAAATATCGGAATTGATTTACCGGTATATAGATATGCAGATATCTTTTTCTCCGCTTGTGGGAGAGGGAGACCGTATAAAAAGCGGACAAACTATCGCCCATATACACGGACCTGTACGGGGGATTTTGCAGGGAAAACAAACAGTGCTTAATTTCCTTATGCGCATGAGCGGGATCGCTGCACTTACCCGGAGATTCGTCGATGCAGTTCAGGGAACGGAAACGGTTATCACCGGTACAAGATTTACAATACCGACATTGCGGATGATCGACCATTTTGCCGTAAAAGCAGGAGGGGGTTCGGTTCCAGCATTCGGCACCGATGAGGAGATCGTCATAGCACCCGAACATGCGGGGGCAGTGGGCGGAGTTCTCCCTGCACTTGAAAAAGCACTTGCATATATTGCTCGATCGAACATTAATAAACCCGTAAGTGTAGAAGTCAGAACCTTTGATGAATTGCGGGATATTCTTAATTATACCGAACGACTGGAGCGAATTATTTTATCCGGATTTCCTGCGGCAGTTATTCCGCAGGCGGTTGATGCTATCGGGGGGAAAACGCAAATAGAAGTCACCGGCAAT
This sequence comes from Bacteroidota bacterium, assembly GCA_007128495.1. Taxonomy (GTDB): domain Bacteria; phylum Bacteroidota; class Ignavibacteria; order T3Sed10-11; family T3Sed10-11; genus T3Sed10-11. Next base: position 300 of record SKXH01000198.1, on the reverse strand, counting down.
GTGACACCTGCGAACGCATATGAAATTGCGAGCACCGGTGTTCATTATATTCGCGTTCCGGAATTAACCCATTCTCCACAAGCCATCACGTTTGCATTCAAAGTTTCTCCATAGCCGGCCCACAGAGTATGCTCGACCGAATTAAACGCCTCGGCGCAGAAACGATTGTCTACGGTGTTATGACCGTGACGGGGCGTTTTCTAACCTTTCTTCTGGTTCCGTTCTATACAAATTTTCTTGAGCCGGGCGAATACGGTATCGTTGCATATCTCTTTTCACTCATCGCTTTTCTTACTATCT
>SKXH01000170.1 GCA_007128495.1 Bacteroidota bacterium | reverse complement strand
GATCAATTACATCAAACACCATGCGCCGGCATTGATATTTTCAGCAAGCCCGACACCTGCCGCCGTCGCTGCAGCAATCACAGCACTTGATATATTACTTGAAAGTCCTCACCTGATTGATAGACTCATCAAGAACTGCGATAAAATGCGGCAAGGTTTTAAGGACCTCGGATTTCAAATCATCGACGGTCAAACAGGTGTCGTCCCGGTCATTATCGGTGACGATATGAAGACATTTATATTTTGGCGTCAATTGTTCGATGCCGGTGTATTCGTCAATGCTTTTATTAGTCCGGGAGTGCCGCAGGGTATGCAAATGCTCCGGACAAGTTATATGGCAACTCACGAGGATGAACATCTTGATGCTATCCTCGAAATTTTCGGAAAGATTGGTAAAGAACTCGGTGTGATATCTTAAGAAAGTTATTTGAGCCACGGATTATAGCTTTGATTATGCCGCATTAGATAAAAAATCTGTGGCAATCATAAACGTATCAAAACCGGCTTGTGTAAAGCAAACACACATGTCGTTTTGTTTAAACGGAGACCATTAGAATTATGGCAATAGGAGCAGATGCTGTAAAAATCATTCCGGTTAATAGCAAGCGAGACCGTGAACGTTTTATTAAAATGGTGTGGCCGTTATATAAGGATTATCCAAATTGGGTTCCGCCGCTATTGCTCGACCGGAGAATGATCCTCGATACAAAGAAAAATCCATTTTATCAGCATGCTGAAATTCAATTATTTCTCGCCTATAATAATAATGAAATCGTAGGCCGGATCGCCGCCATTTTAAATCATAACCACAATTCATTTCACAATGAAAATGTGGGATTCTTTGGGTTTTTTGAATCCATTAACGATCAAACGGTAGCCACTGCACTGATCGAAAAAGTGAAAGAGTGGTTGGCTGAAAAGGGAGCAGATACAATACGAGGACCGATGAATCCGTCCACCAATGACGATTTAGGAGTATTGGTCGAAGGGTTCGATAAACCGCCTGCCATTATGATGCCATATAATCCCGAATATTACAACGATTTGATGATCGGTGCAGGATTGGAACAGGTGAAAGATTTGTATAGCTACTATGTTCACCGCGACCAGGTGTTTGAGGGGAAACTATTCCGGGTAATGGAAAAACTCAAAGAGCGGGAAACGTTTAAAATAAGACCACTTAACATGAAGGATTTCAAGGGGGAATTAAATCGAGTTAAAGCAGTTTATAATAATGCGTGGTCGAAAAATTGGGGTTTTGTGCCGATGACCGACGCTGAATTCGATCATCTTGCCGATAGCTTTAAGCAGATTATTGACCCGCGCGTTGTTCTGTTTGCTGAGAAAGATGACAAGCCAGTCGGGTTTGGTCTTTCGGTACCGGATATTAATCAGGTACTGATTCACAATAAAAAGGGGAGGTTAATACCGGGAGCATTACGGCTGTTATTAAACAAGAACAAAATCAATTTTGTTAGAATAATACTGCTCGGCGTGATTCATGAATATCAACGGGGCAGCGCCGGTGCGATATTATTCTACGAAACTGCGGTGCGGGGTGTTAAATATGGCTATTATCACGGTGAGGCGGGGTGGGTTCTCGATGATAATGTGATGATGCAGCGTGCTGCCGATTTTCTTGATGCTGAACGTTATAAAACATACAGAATATACGAAGCCGCTCTATAAAATAACAATTTTTGGGATAAAACTATGGTTGCAATTAACCGCATTCTCGTTCCGATCGATTTTTCCACCTATTCAAAAAAAGCGCTTCAATATGCCGTGCCGTTTGCCCGTAAATTTAAAGGCGAAATAGTCCTGTTGCATGTGGTCGAGCCGGCTATATACCCGGCCGATTTTAATTTCGGTCAGGTGGGAATTCCTTCAATTGAAGATGAATTAAAGACGAAAGCTGAACAAGAACTTCAAAAGCTACAAGAGAGGGAAACTAAACGTCGGGCACGGTCCTCTATAATGGTACGTGTGGGGAAACCGTTTATTGAAATAATAAACCTTGCAAAGGAAGAAAACATAGACCTTATCATAATGGCTACACATGGTCATTCAGGCATTGAACAGATATTATTCGGTAGTACGGCGGAACGGGTGGTGAGAAAAGCGCATTGCCCGGTATTAACTGTACGGACACAGGAGATGTATGAGAAAACCGTTGAGGTAGAGAAGAAGTACGAGGAGAGCAAGAAAAGCGGTTAGCGCTATTTTGTCCGCTCTATTGCAAATTTAACGAGCTCTCTAATTGCATCTTTAGCCGTTGATTCCGGATACGATTCAATACCTTCCAGAGCACGCTCGGCATATTCACCGGCTTTTTTAGTTGCATATTCAAGACCGCCTTTATTGTCGACAAAATCGATAACGTAGTCAATTTCTTTTCGCGAAGCACCGTTTTTAATTATTCGAATGATCTGCCGGTTACTTTTTCTATCCGAATTTTTCAATGCATAAATTAAAGGAAGGGTAAATTTCTTTTCTTTCATATCGAGGCCGGTAGGTTTGCCGGTGATAGTAGAACGGCCTATATAATCGAGCAAATCATCGCGAATTTGAAATGCCATTCCTAAATTCTCGCCAAAATCCCGTAACTGCTGCCATTGTTCTCTATCCTCGGTTACGCTGGCGGCACCGAGCTCACAGCATGTTCCGATCAGTGAAGCAGTTTTTCCCGATATTATCTGGAAGTATGTATCTTCCGTGATATCGTATGTTTTACTTTTTTGTATCTGGAGCAATTCGCCTTCGCTCATTCGTTTCACGGCATCCGAAATAATTTTTAAGAAATAAAATTCATCCTGTTCAAGTGCGATCAGCAGGCCGCGGGCAAGGAAATAATCGCCCATTAAAACGGCAACTTTATTCTTCCAGATACGATTGATCGACGGAAATCCCCGCCGGGTATCGGATTGATCGACGACGTCATCATGTACAAGTGTGGCGGTGTGGAGTATTTCTACAAGCGTGGCGGCGCGATACGTTCGTTCATTGACCGTGCCGGTTAAATGTGCGGAAAGAAAAACCAGAATTGGGCGGATCTTTTTTCCCTTCTGTCTGGCAATATACCGTGCAACCGTGTCGACTATACCGACGCGGGATCGCATCTCTCTGTTAAAATGTTTCGAGAAAGATTTTAAATCATCTTGTATTGGATTGCTAATTTTTTTCAGATTCACAAAGCAGACCTTAGCTTAGAACATTTCGATAAATTCAGGTGGGTTCCTCCTGGGCCAATTCACGTTTTCTCATTGCAACGCGGGATATAAATATACTGAATTCGTATAAGAGAAGCAACGGAACTGCAAGTATTCCCATGCTGACAATGTCTGCAGGAGTTATAAGTGCAGCAAGAATGAGTAAAACGGTATATGCATGGCGTCTATAAAAACGCATAAAAGCAGGCGTCAATATACCCAGACGGGATAAAAAGAATGAAACCATCGGCATTTCAAAAACAAGCCCGGCTGCAATCATCAGTCGGAGAACAAAGCTTACATACTCATTAATTGCTATCGTGTTTTCAATAGCGGCAGTGCCGAATCCGGCAAAGAATTGCAGTGTTATCGGTAGCATTATAAAATAGGCAAATGCAACGCCGAGGAAAAAGCAGATCGATGAGAATGCAACGATTGCAAAAATATACCGCCGCTCGCCCGGGTAGAGCCCCGGTTCGATAAACTTCCAAAATTGATACAAAATAATAGGAACACTGAGAATAAATCCGCCGAGGAGAACAACCTGCATATACACCAGTACTTTACCATACGGCTTAAGATTAATTACCGCAAGCGCTGGTGTTACATTCAATACAGGTTTCAGCAAGACATCTTCGACAAGCCAGTGCCCGATAATGGCGCAAAAGATCGCGGCGACAACAATTCCCCCGAGGGCTTTTATTATCCTCCAGCGTAATTCCTCGAGGTGATCGAGGAAGTGCATCTCAACCTTTTTACCCTGTTTATTCTCCGGCGGTGCTTTTTGTTCTTCGGTATCTGTCTGATGGTTTGTTTCCTGCTCGTCTTCCATAGGTTACATTAGATTTTGTCATATTCAAGTTGATCGGTATACAACTGAAATTTACTGCATAATTCCATAATTTCTTTTTTCACCAACACCCGTTCTGCCTCACTGTTTTTCTTGTCGATAACGCGGTCTATAAAGCCGGCGATGGTTTTCATCTCATCTTCTTTCATGCCGCGTGTTGTCATTGCGGCCGTCCCGATCCTGATACCGCTTGTTACAAACGGAGATTTATCGTCGAATGGAACCATATTTTTGTTAACGGTTATTCCCGCCTCTTCGAGTATGTTTTCGGCGTCTTTTCCGGTGATATCTTTTGATCGCAGGTCGACAAGCATCAAGTGGTTGTCTGTACCGTCCGATACGACAGTGAACCCGCGATTCATTAATTCACCGGCAAGTACTTGGGCATTTTTAATTACCTGTTTTGCATATTCAATAAATTCGGGTTTCAGTGCTTCACCGAATGCTACAGCTTTTGCAGCAATGATATGCATAAATGGTCCGCCTTGTATGCCGGGCATAACGGTACTATCGAATAATTCTGACATTTTTCTAACGCGTCCACTTTTGGGTGCGGTAATACCGAAAGGATTTTCTTTATCTTTTCCGGCAAGCAGCAACCCGCCGCGGGGCCCGCGTAATGTTTTATGTGTCGTTGAGGTTACGGCATCGCAATAGGGGAGCGGGCTTGACAATAATTTCGCAGCGATAAGGCCGGCAGGATGAGCTATATCGGCAAGGAGTATGGCTCCAATCTTGTCTGCTATCTCACGGAATGCTTTAAAGTCTATATCCCGTGAATATGCGCTTGCTCCCGTAATGATCAGCTTCGGTTTTTCCCGTAAAGCAATATCCTTTACTTGATCATAATCGATTCGGCCTGTTTGTTTATCGACACCATACGAAACAATCCGGTACATTTTCCCGGAAAAGTTTACCGGCGAGCCATGTGTTAAGTGACCGCCGTGTGAAAGATCCATTCCCATAACCGTGTCACCGGGTTTCACTGCGGTGAAATATACAGCCATATTAGCTTGTGAGCCCGAGTGCGGTTGGACGTTAGCGTATTCGGCATCGAATAATTTTTTTGCCCGATCTCGTGCAATATTTTCCACCTCATCCACAAATTCACAACCGCCATAATATCGCTTACCCGGATAACCTTCGGCATATTTATTGGTCATTGCTTGTCCTGATGCTTGCAGGACAGCTTCACTGACAAAATTTTCGGAAGCGATTAATTCAAGCGTGGTATTTTGGCGATTCATTTCTTTTTGTACCGTTTCAAATACTTCTGCATCTTGTATTTTTAATTGCTGCACTGATCTCCCTTTGTTTTATGAATATTTACTTATTGGTGAGCGAGTGAATTTTTTCGACACGGGCGGTGTGACGGCCGCCCTCAAAATTTGTATCCAGAAAAACGGTGATAATTTCTGAAGCTGTTTCCCAGTCAAGCAAGCGTTCACCGATTGTGAGAACGTTTGCGTTATTATGTAATCTTGCAAGACGGGCCGCTTCGGGTATTTGACACATTGCGGCACGGACGCCCTTATGTTTGTTTGCTACAATTCCGACACCGATTCCGGTGCCGCAGACAAAAATACCTCTATCACATTCACCCTGAGAAATTGCTTCGGAAGCGTGGTGAGCAAAATCAGGATAATCGGAACTTTCATCTGAAGTAGCTCCATAATCCTTAAAGGAGATCCCACGTTGTTGTAGGATCTCCTTAATTTTTTCTTTATATGCAAAACCCGCGTGATCACTTGCAAGTGCTATCATATAATGTTACCGAAAATGTGCCGGAACAGTAATTTCTTCATTGATCCATTCATAACAATTGCCGAATATCTCCATTTTTCCGTTGCTGATCAGATCGCGGTTGAAGAAATAGTCTTCATCCTGAGGAATCAGAGTGTTTAAAAATTGGGCTCGCTCCTGTGCACGCCGGGCAACTCGCTGGTCGATCTGAGCGGCGCGGTTATAATATTCCTGAGCGAGTTTATAAACAACACGATCTTCGAGCTGCATATTTGCCCATCCACCTTTTGTATTGACGACACATTTTTCAATAACCTCTTCGTAGATAGTCGCAACCTCAATCAACGGCTCGCCCCATGTTGGATCCAAACGTTGGGCACGCCGTGCATATTCACGTGCTTGTTGATGATTACCGAGTTGTCGGTAACCTCGTGCTATATTGAGCGGGATAGACCGATCGTTCGGTTTTAACCTCATCAATTGGCTGTAGGCCCGTATGGCATCGCGGGTCTGATTGACTCGATCATATAGCCGTGCAAGTTCGGACCAGTATGTTTCAGATTCAGGGCGGAGTTCAGTCAATTTTTTCACATGGGGGATCGCTTTTTGATATTCTTGAGCCGCATTGTATGCCTGCACCAAACTCCATATGTTTGCAGGGTTATCCGGGTCAGTACGAAGTGTTTCTTCGGCGAGCCGTATTAATTCCTGAGGATCACGCACTAACCGGCGTAATCTTTCCATTGCAGCGGCACTATCCGGATCACGCTCGGTTAAATACCGTTGATATAATTCAATTGCCCGTTGTTCATAATCATTATCAGGCCCCCGATTATCCATATATAACGTGCCAAGTCGATCTATATATTGATAATCAATGGTATCAAAATCCAATTCTACTGCATTTTCGTATGAGCGAATAGACTCTTCAATTTTCGGTGGAGAATAATAGTTATCGTAAAAATGAGCTTTTTGTAAATAATAATTATTGGCCCGATCGGGAAGATGTTTTATACCTTCCTGGAAAATTGTGATTATTGTATCGACATATGCCTCCTGCAATTCCGGATCATCGGTTTGCAGATATAGCTGCCGGTAACTCTCAGCAAGATTTCCATAAAGTGCTCTGAATCTGGTTGGATGGAGCTCCATTACTTTCCATCCATAGGGAATTGCACGCTCATAATAACCGTGCCGGTAGTCTTCATAAAAAAGACTCCAATTCATGAGTACCTGCTGCATATCGACTTGATCGAGAGTATCAGCAGATGTCGATTCGGACGCGTTCATCTGGTAGGGTACGCCAATTACTACCAGTGCAACGATTGTCAGATTAAGTATCGTTTTCAAGGTTATCACCTTTTTCTGTTAAATAAACGATGAGTTACTTTATGATTCTCACTTATTCATTCTATTCTCGGCGGTACGAACCAACGTTCAAATAAGTTAAGGGAAAAATATATTCTAAAGATTGTATCTTGTTGTAGATTATTATCGGTTGTTCCACGTAAACCGTATTGAGCCCCTATATCTAAAACAGCAATACCACTAAGCGGAATTCCCATACCGAAAGAAAACAGCGTTTCATTTATGGGCGTTTCTCTAATATTAAAATATGAAGCATTATATACAAATCCTAACCGGAACGTTGTTCTTTCGAAAAAACCGGAACCGATTTCATGGCGGCCCTCACGCTCCCAACCTGCCCCGATCCTATAAGAATTTCGAAGCTGATTATCGGGATTACCAAATATTCTGAAATCTTCCCACGGTTCATACCGGACATCGAAAGCGACAGTATTTCGACGATCAATATTGTAGCTGACACCGATACCGGCACTGTACGGCAATTCAATTGTCCCGGTTTGCGTCATTGTGGTATCTACACCGATATCGTAACTGATTGTTTTAGCTTCATCCACTTCCAGATTTGACGGCGTAGTGAATATTAGCCCGATCGTTAAAGGCCCCGGCCGGTTTTCCTGCCGCGCAGGCAACAAACCGCTGAAATTTATGCCGAAATGACCGGCAACACCGTTAATATCGAGCTCACGGAAGGTATATCCCGGGCTATATCCCGGTAATGAGAATTGATTGTCCCATTCATAATTTAAAACTCCCATCCGGTACAATGCCATAGCCCCGATCGAAAGGTTTCTATTGAACCGATAGGAGGTACCGGCATAAAGATTGGTTATACCTCCCGAGCCCTGGTGTTTGGTAGTTTGAAAGCCGTTTTCGATCTCGCGGGTAGTTTCGATATTGTAACCGACACGTGACATCGGTGCAAATCCGAGAGTTAAGGTTACACCACGAGAGGGCATAACAGGCATTGCCAGGGTCGCTCCGTTAATACTTCCGGTACCGATTCCGCCTGTATTTCGCCCGTCGTCAAAATTGATATTTTCGTAATATAAAGAACCGGTGAACTGAACAACCTGTAAATCACTCCATACAGCCGGATTGGTGAGGTTTAAACTCCCTGCACCCCGTAATGCAATTCCTGCACCTCCCATACCCATTGAGCGAACACTACCTGTAAACAAACGTTCACCGACACCGAAACGGGAATAAGCCGAACCACCTGTGGCCTGAACCATTTCAACACCCAAAAATAGTAATATCGTAATTAAAATAAACTTGCGTAGATGCATTTTCTCAATTCCCTCTCAATTTACAAACGTGAAAAAATAATCTTCAACTGCGGCCTTTTATTTGCATCTTCCGCCTGCTCTGTAAAAAAAGACGTTCGATGTAACCCAAGTGTTTCATGGTCGTCACGAATAATAAAGCCATTGTTTACTTCAACAGTCACCCACGCCTGCACAATTTCGCTAACCGTAGCCGAATATACGTTAGCGTTGGTATCTGAATCGGCGAGCGCCAGTTCACCCCGATTTCCCTCACGAATTGTGTGTTTATTCGGGTCCGGCATATGGTGAGCGAATAAACTATCTCTCACCGAAGGATGCGATATGCTATTTTCTTCATTTCTAGTTAATATAAGCTGAGCATTATGGATCAATATGTTACCTTCAGGGAATTTATGATCAGCAAATTTCACTATGGCGCGGGTAGCAGTTCCTGCCTGAATGATAACACTATTTTGTAAATCCAGGTCCTGCTTTAAATATGCGGCGAATGCTCGTGAGTTTTGAGAAAATGTCACGGTATCTTGTGCTTCTTCCGACCCGTAAATAATGCGCAAACGGGGTGCATTTTCTCCGGCAGCACCGCCAAATCCGATTATGCCGTTGGCATCTTCGTTACTTTTAATAAGCAAACCCTGTGGGATAATTGATTCTGCTCCTTTATCAGCCCACCGCTTCATCAGTGTGAGGGGAAGTGAAAACTCCACAGCATTTGTATCAGCGAGTACCGCCGAACTTGTATAAAGAGGTTCGTTGCCGTGATTTATAACATCGAAGACATCCCGGTTAAAGCCGTCGGTTGACCAACCGCTGAGCACTTCATATATATCCAATGAAATCGTTTCGGTTGTGTCTCCCAAATAATATTCCGGTTTGAGGAAGAGTGTTGCATCAAACACCGTCGAAGCGGCAAGTGTATCAGAAGTGATGCCTCTATCGGTAAGAAGTGAGTCTATACGAAAGATACTCATAACGCGTTTTTGATCGGTTTCACCGGCAAACATGGTCGGCGCTCCACCCGTAATGATCGGCTCATCGACTGAAAAAGATTCATCTGCTTCAATGACCAGTGTATCTATACTGATAAAATCCTCTTCGGGTAAAATTCCTTCACCGACCGAAGTAGGTTCTTCGTCACACCCCGTCGAAGCCGCCAGGATTATCATAACACCCAGTACAATTATAATTTTAGTTCTCACTCTTCTCTACCACGTCCTTTCCTGATTTTTTCCATTCATTAACCTTTTCCTTTATAAACGTCATACTATCATATAAAGAAGGGGCGACAATATCAATACCTTCAGGTTTTTCATCCCAATTATTCTGAAGGGTTTTCCCGTAACCGGTCAATACTAAAACAGTCGCTGCACCGATTCGATTCCCGGCCTCAATATCACTTAAACGGTCACCGACCATTATCGATTGCCGGAGATTGATGCCGTGTTCTTGTCTTGCTTTTTCAAATAAACCGGTATTTGGTTTACGACACAAGCATTCGGTATTGTCTGATGAATAATGCGGACAAAAATAGATGGCATCGACCGGAGCATCTTCCACATCGAGTAATTCTATCAATCTTCGATTTACCCGGTGCACGTCGTCTTCTGTCATAATGCCCCGTGCAACACCGGATTGATTTGATATGACAATAACCTTCATACCTAATTCCCGGGCATTCCGAATCGTCTCCGCAGAGCCGGGAATCAGTTCAAGATCATCCGGGTCTTGTATAAAATGTTTCTCCACGTTAATCGTCCCGTCCCTATCAAGAAATAAACAATTATGCAGACCCTTCATCACTTTTTTAATAATTTTTTATAAAGGGAAATATATTGTTTCGCTGACCGCTCCCAGGAAAAATCCTTATCCATCGCCTGCTTTATGATCTTGTTCCACGTTTTTTCATCTTGATATGCCTTGAGTGCACGTTCAATAGTTTGTAACAATGCCTTACTGTCGTATGGTTCAAATTTAAATCCGGTACCTTTTCCATTTCGCAGATCAACATCGTCAACGGTATCGTCAAGTCCGCCGGTGGCACGAACGATCGGTATCGTCCCATACCTCATACTATAAATTTGATTTAAACCGCATGGCTCATATCGTGATGGCATCAGGAACATATCGCTGCCCGCTTCGATTAAATGTGCCAGTGCATTATCGTATGCTAATTTTACGCCGACTTTATCTGGATATTTCGATGCCAGCTTCGAGAAGAAGGTATGATATCGTTTTTCACCCGTACCGAGTACCACGAGCTTTACATTTTGTTTAATGATATTCTGGGCGATATCTTCAATTAAATCGAATCCCTTTTGATCGACAAGCCGCGAGATAATGCCGATAACGGGGTATTCATCATCTACCGGTAATTTGAACGATTGCAGCAATGCCCGTTTGTTTTCAATCTTTTCCTGTATGGTTTTACTTGTATATTGCTGTGGTATCAGTTGATCAACCGATGGGTCCCAGATTGAATAATCCACACCGTTTAAAATACCATGCAGATCTTTACGACGTTTTTTGAGCAAGTCAATCAGGCCGAATCCCAGTTCATCATCCGTGCTGATTTCTTCTGCATATCGTTTACTAACGGTCGTTAACGCATCGGCGTATTGGATTCCGGCTTTCATCAAATTTATAACATCACCGGTAGCTATGCCGTTGGCTTCGTCAAAAAGTTCTTCCGGTAATCCGGTTTTTGCAAATGATGATTTTGGGAAGACACCCTGATACGCAAGATTATGTATGGTGAAAACAGTTCTGACTTTACTGAAGAATGGATCATCCTTATATATTGTTTTTAAATATGCCGGTATCAATCCCGTCTGCCAGTCATTGCAGTGAATAATATCGGGTTTCCATCCCAAACGCTTCAACGTTTCGAGTGCTCCGCGGCAAAACGCTATAAAACGTTCGTCGTTATCGGGATAATCTTTGTTCTTCTTCGGTATTTGATAAATACCTTCACGATTGAAATACTTCGGTAAATCAAAGAAGTAAACCTGGACTTTAATTCGTTGGTTGGTAATAAAGGAACTCTTTATGCTTGCCATCTCGGTTTTATTACCGATAGGTACCGGGATATTACGTAAACGAATAACATCGTAAATATTGAATTTCCGTTCTCCAACAAAACCGTATTTTGGGAGAATTATTCGGATATCGTGACCGAGTTCCCTGACTACTTGAGGAAAAGCACCGGCAACATCGGCTAATCCACCGGTTTTGGCGAAAGGTTCAACCTCGCTTGCTACATACAGAATACTCTGTGATTTTGGCATCTCTTATCTGTGTTTATCGGCTGTAAAATATTATAATTTAATGATTTATTGTAAAAATTGCAAATAATGCATTAAAGCGAATTGTTTATATAGCGGTCTTTTTCAGTATTTGGCCATACCGGAGCCCTCTGGTACTGACAGTGATCGAGTTTTGATTCAGGGCTGATAAATGAGATTTGAGAATAATAATACCTGCGAGTAAAATATCTTCTCGTCCGGGTACTATTTGCGGTATAGCTTTCATCTCCTCCAGTGTATATTCTGAATATTTACTAAACAGGTGATCGATTTTGCTCCGTGGTAATTCATAGCCATCGATTAATTCAGGTGAAAAGCTGTCAAGGTTTTTGACGATCGCTACAAGAGTGGTGACCGTACCCGCAACACCGATAAGCTTCTCTATTCGGCAATTTTGTATTTCATTACCGACACTTTTGTTGATTTGCTCTATTGCTGTCTGCATATTCTCTTCAGAAGGAGGGAGAACGGGAAAAAATTGTTCTGTTAATCGAACACTGCCTACATCGATACTACGGCGGGATACCATAGTACTGTTTTTACCGATAACTAATTCCGTACTACCGCCGCCGATATCAAGAACACCGATATATCCCGAAGAAGGCTGCAAGCCGCTTAATGCGCCGAGATAGGTATACTCAGCTTCTTGTACTCCGCTAATGATATCGACATCAATACCGGTTTTCTCTCTGATAATCTGAACAACATTGTCACGATTTTTTGCATCGCGCAGGGCACTGGTACCACAAGCAAAAATCGTCGAAGCATTTAGTTCGCGGGCTTTGTGCCTGAACATTTGAAGGGCTTCTACAACCCTCCCGATTGATTCATCTGATATGATACGGTTGGCATCGACATCTTTACCCATGCGGGGTATTTGCTGCCCGTCATAAACGGGATTCAGAGTCCCGTCTTCAGAAACATCGGCAACGACCATCAGTATTGTATTTGTTCCGATATCAATGGATGCGTAACGGTTCATTTTTGTAATGCAACAGCTATCCAGGTGTCTGACGTTTGTGATTGGCGTTTAATGGTTTTCATTATCGATAAATTATTACGGACACTTACCTGTTCAATATGCGGGTAATCTTCCTCAAGCAGCCCTGATAGAAGCAGTTTACCCGAGGGATTCAAATGAGTTGTCAGTTGAGCAAATAAATCAAGAATAGTTTTTCGTTCTATATTCGCAATAACCAGATTGAAAGACTCGGTGATGGAATCGGTTAGTTCTCCGTGATACATGCTGACCACGTTTTTTAATTTATTAATCCGGCAATTTTCAATGGCATCGTTAACGGCATCGGGATCGTTATCAATGCCGGTTACACGTGCAGCCCCCATTTTTGCGGCGATGATTGCAAGAATCCCCGACCCTGTGCCGACATCCAGAACGGTGTCACCGTGAACGATGTATTGTTCAAGTAATTCTATCATCATTTGTGTCGTTTCGTGATGCCCTGTACCGAATGACATTCTCGGATCTATAATAACATCAATAGTATCATCTGACAGATCAATCGATTGCCAAGAGGGATGAATGACAATATTCTTGCCAACGTATATCGGTTGTATGGTACGCTCCCATTGCTCCTGCCAATTTTGCGGGTGGATGTCTTGCACCTCAAATTTATAATTCCGAATTATGCCCTTATCCCGGTATGCTTTTAATGTATTTTCTAATTCACGGTGAATCGAGTCGTCCCATCTGTTCGCCGGCATAAAGGCATGCAGCGCTTCATCGGTATCGGTGAAACTTTCAAAGTTTAACATCAGCAAGTCGCCGACGATATTTTCACGCGCCGGTTCATCGATGTAAATAATGACCTCTTTGTATATCATCCCGGATCAATCCTTACGATGGCTGCCGGTAGATGAGTTCGGTCAACACATCCCCGACTGCCCCGAGACTTTCCGGGCTGCATTGTTCCGGTGTATCCATTGTTGTATGCCAGTAACGACGGCGCTCATCGGCGGCGTCGGCACCGACAAGTTCGGCATCAATGATAAGTGCTGTAGGTATTCCGCTTTCGTTTAACGGAATGTGATCGTCATAAATTGACGGTCCACGCCGGTCTTCGAAGTGTAGAATGTCCAGTGAGCGCGCCGTATTCCAAATAAGATCAACTACCCAAGGGGCATATTGCATTGAATTTGCTTCGCGGGGAAAGCGAGCTTCCTTATCGCCTACCATATCGATGATAATCCCAAACCGCGGTCTGTAACCTGCAGGTTTATTTCTGGCAAAGTGCTTTGCTCCTAATAAATATTGATCGAGATCTCCCTCCCGGCCGTAATCTTCTCCATCGAACAAGATGATATCTACACCGATAGGGGGCGGGTTTTTGCTGAACATTCTCGCCAGTTCAAGCAGAACTGCGACTCCGCTTGCACCATCATTTGCCCCGAGAATGGGTTGATCCCGCTTTTCCGGATCGGGATCGTGTTCGGCACGCGGACGAGTATCCCAGTGTGCTCCGAGTAAAATGCGATTTGTGGCTTCGGAATTAAACGAAGCAATTATATTTGTCATCTGATATGAACGACCCTCATATCCGGTGTGACGAAAACTTTGCTGGTTTACTGCGTCTGCAAATTGTTGTAGTTCAAATGTCAGAAATTGTAGACATTGCTGGTGACCATCGGAACCGGGATTCCGCGGTCCGAATTCCGTTTGAGCGAGTAAATATTCAAATGCTTGCTCCCGGTCAAAATCAGGTATGTGGACGGCTTCTTCGAGTTCAAGAGCAGCTTCTCTATGCTCGGGATGGTCGTTGCCGCAGCCAACAACGAATAATGTAATTACAAATATAAGGAATACTTTTTGCACGTTAATTTCTCAAATTACTTAAAATTATAAAATTACCGAAAATTACTCAAAATTACAAGATTATCACATACCACCATCCATGAAACCTTCATAACCATACAACGTATAATACTATACAATTTTACTTATTTTTTGTATTATATTATCAAACCATATAAGGAGAAACCACCGTGCAGGATACGAAAAAAGTAGTCATTCGCTCCGTAAGTTTTATTATTATTACTATTTTGTATGTTAGTTTATTGCTGGGATTTTCAGGAGCGGTAGACCCGGCAAACTCATTGTTAGCACATACGCCAACTACCGACCGGATGATCGAAAAGTCATTCGACGTTCGACCGGGCGGGCTATTACAAATCAATACCGATACCGGCGGCATTGAGGTCGAGGGATGGGATAGGGATGAAGTAAGTCTTACAATTGAAGTTAAAGGACAAGAGCGGTACGTAGAGGATATCGAATTCTTAATCGAATCGTCAGACGACGGTGTGGATATTCAAGCAGATATTCCCCGGAGAAGTTCGTTGTTTGGAAATTGGGGCAGACAGTTGAACATAAGTTATACGGTTATGGTACCATCAGAATATAATATGAAACTCAGAACCTCCGGTGGCAGCGTAACGGTTAAAAAAGTGGCGGGCGAGATTTCTGTACGTACCTCGGGTGGAAGTATTACAGCAGAGAGTGTGCGCGGTGATGTAACGGTAAGGACTTCCGGTGGCTCAATAACTGTAAATGATGCACACGGTAATTTTGAAGCACGAACATCGGGAGGCCCGATCCGATTATCAGCTATCGATGCACAGGTTGATGCGCGGACCTCGGGCGGGGGTATCTCATTTGAATCTGTTGGTCCAAATAGGGGGGTTGAGCTTCGTACTACCGGAGGCAGCATCAATGTGAAATTACCGGAAGATATCAATGCCAATATTAATGCCCGAACCTCAGGTGGTAGAGTTTCGACAGATTTTCCGGTAACAATTCAGGGTACCACATCGAGATCATCAATTGATGGAACCATCAACGACGGCGGTCCTGATATTATACTGCGAACCTCAGGAGGAAGTATCAGAATTAATAAAAAATAGTGAATAAGTATGAATAAAACGAAATTCTTTACGTGGATTCGATTGGCAGTTGCGGCCGGAATAGTGTGGCTTTTCACCGGAACTTTTATCCAGGCACAGGTACACACCATCGAAAAATCCTATTCTGTAGAACCCGGCGGTACCCTGCGGATGAACATATCTGCCGGTAATATTGTCATACGCGGGTGGGAGTATGAAGAAGTTCAAATCATAGCTGAAGTATTTGGTTCAGCAAGAGCGTTGGACAATCTCGAGTTGCGGTTTGAACAGGATAGGGATGATGTAATAATTGAATCCAGACGTGCCCATAGACGCTCACACCGCGGCTGGAAAAGACCCCGCTCTGAGCGTATTAATTTTACTATTAACGTACCGTATCATTATCATATTCGTGTCGATGTTGCCGCGGGAGAGGTAGATGTCGATGATATCGATGGTAGTGTCCGGGTACGGAGTGCGGCAGGGGCAATCAATGTATCAAATATCTTCGGTTCTATAGATGCAAATGCAGGCGCCGGCTCGATCACAGTATCGTTGCTTGACAATCCGGGCCCCGTGAAGTTAAACACGGCTACCGGCGGCATATCTATCTC
>SKXH01000038.1 GCA_007128495.1 Bacteroidota bacterium | reverse complement strand
TGACGAAAATTCTCTTACGTGATTCAGAAGCAAAATGACCGTTGCTCATGGTAAAATCATATTAAGTATGAACTGATTTCGATTTTGATGCATAATGAAAAAATGGAAGTAACGAAACTATAACAGTATATATTGTCGTCCCTATGATAAACTTAAAAATAATTTCAGAGACCGACACTGGTAAACCTTGCAATAAAAAGCCAAAATGAATCATATTATGTGCTATCCCCGCGATACCAACTGCGAGTAAAAAAGTATACGTACTTAAGGTCTGTGCCGGGCTCGATTCATTAAAGAAAAATCCGGCTACAAATCCGGCAATTGTTTTTGTTAATGCCCCTAATCCTATAAAATCTCCTGTGCTCAGATCACTTGCCAACCCGATGAGGAAACCGCCCACCGTACCGGGGATTTGCCCCTCACGCAATGAAATTATCACCACATAAATGAGCAACAGATCAGGCGTTACACCCGCCAGAGATATAAACGGAATGATCGTCGACTGGATAACAAGCAGAACTATGACAATAAGAACATAACGAGCATATTTCATCATAAGAGCCCGTTATCTCCGGTCAATCAGTTCTTCAAGGGCTACCTTCTCTTCATCGGCTTCATATAACATAACAAAAACCTCTTCAAGCCGGGAGAAATCCACCCCCGGTTGTACCTGTATATATTTTGTAATACTGCCCGGTATTATGTCTACCCGTGAGACGATGCCGATGAAAATTCCCGGCGGAAAGATGTTACTGTATTCAGACGTTACAACAACATCTCCCTCATTAACATCGAGTGTTTTTGCTACGTTGTTGAGCCGAAGCCGTGCCGAACCATCCCATTGCAATATACCGTCAATACGGGTCCGCTCAACTTTGGCACTGGTCCGCATATCCATATTCAATAAAACCTGACCGATAGAATAATTCTCGGAAGTAAGTACAACTCTTCCGACCAATCCCGATTCCGAAACGATGGGCATTTGTTCGCGCACTCCCTGGTTTCTACCCACACTAAGGGTAATAGTATTTCTAACCGGATCGGTAGATTGCCCCACCACCCGCGCGGCCACAAGATCGTATGACGAACGTTCCTTAAACTCCAATTTTCTTCGCAGCCGGATGTTCTCAATACGGGCCTCGCGTAATTGATAGATCTCATCGGCGAGCTGAATATTGGATCTCCGCAACCGTTCATTCTCAGCCCGAAGCGTTACCGTTTCAGTCACCACTGAAATTGGTTCGTGCAAAAGACCGAGTCCTGCTATGGTGTATGCCCGAAGCTGTTTAATTTGCGGGTTATCGTTGAGGGGAAATAATGCCACCGAAATAGCGATCAGCACAGCGAGAATGACATATTCCCGGTATATTTGCATGTAATATATAAATCGCTGCATACACTTATATTATACAAAATAGCTTCTATCTTCTCAAATTAATTAATAATTCCGGGCTTTGAGCAAGACCTTCATATACCGCGGCAGGTCTTCAAGCACTTTCCCCGTTCCGAGGACAACCGCCGTCAAGGGGTCCTCCACAATATGCACCGGAATGCTTGACTCAAGCCGGATACGTTCATCGAGTCCCTTTAATAAAGCGCCCCCTCCGGTCAACATAATGCCGCGATCGAGAATATCTCCGGATAATTCGGGTTCGGTTTTTTCCAGTGTCAATTTAATGGCATTTACTATCGCCGTTATCGGTTCTGCCAATGCCTCGCGTATTTCAACGGAACTCACCTCGAGCGTTTTCGGTATGCCGTTCACCAGATCGCGTCCTTTGATCGGTAATGTAATCTCTTCTTTGAGCGGCATAGCAGAACCGAGTTTACATTTAGCTTCTTCGGCAGTTCGCTCTCCGATGAGCACATTATGATTTCTCTTCAGGTATTGAATTATTGTGTTGTTCATTTCATCGCCGGCAATTCTGATTGATTCCTCATTCGCTATACCCGATAGTGTTATCACAGCTATTTCGGTAGTGCCGCCTCCGATGTCGATAATCATATTGCCGACCGGCGCCTCCACATCGAGTCCCACTCCGATCGCGGCAGCCATTGGTTCGGCGATAAGGTGAACCTCACGGGCTCCGGCGTGTTCTGCTGAATCACGAACCGCCCGTTTCTCCACTTCGGTAATGCCGCTGGGCACGCAGATAACTATCCTTCTGCTCGGGAACCAGTTTGCATTTATCTTTTTTATGAATGCGCGAAGCATTCCTTCAGCTATCTCAAAATCTGCTATTACACCATCCCGCAACGGGCGGATAGTTCGTATTTCACTATGCGTTTTCCCGACCATATCCCGCGCTTCATTGCCTATTGAGACAATTTTTTTGGTATTTCTATCAAACGCAACGATAGAAGGTTCGTTCAACACAATCCCTTTTCCCCGCATATAAATTAGCGTATTTGCAGTACCAAGGTCGACCGCAAGATCGGCGGAAAACATTGAAAAAATTCCCATACTTACAAAATCCTTATATTTAATTACTCAATTATACTTACATAGTAGCAAAATTAATGCCTAAAGTGACGAATACCGGTAAATACCATAGATATATTATTTTTATTGGCTGCATCAATGACTTCCCGGTCACGTATCGAGCCTCCCGGCTGAATAACGGCAGTTGCACCTGCCTCTGCAAGCTCAATGACACCGTCGGGAAAGGGGAAAAATCCATCACTTGCTGCGACGCTGTTTTCAAGATTAAAACCTGCGTCGATTGCTTTTTTAACGGCTAATTTTGAAGAATCTACACGTGACATTTGCCCCGCACCAATTCCCAACGTTCGATCATCCCGAGCAAAAACTATTGCATTCGATTTGACGTGCTTGGCCACGCGCCAAGAAAACAATAACGAATCCAATTCCCGATCACCGGGCTTACGTTTTGTTACGATCTGTAACCGGTCTTTTATTATTCGCTGACTGTCTCGATCCTGGGCTAAAACACCGCCATAAACACTTCGCAAATCTATATCACGAATATTCCGTAAATCTACTATCTGATGAATGATACGCCGATCCTTTTTCTTTTGCAGGAAATCGAGCACCCCGTTTTCATAGGACGGGGCAACGATCACTTCGGTAAATATCTTATTAATTGCTTCAGCCGTAGCCATATCGAGCGGGCGATTCATAGCAATAACGCCTCCGAAAGCGGATGTGCGATCGGTATCGAATGCGTTCTGGTACGCTTCCGCTAAGCGATCATTACTCGCCACCCCGCATGGATTGTTATGTTTGATGATCGCTACCGTGGGCTTCTCAAATTCACTTACCAACTGACAGGCGGCGGTAAGATCGAGGATATTGTTATACGATAATTCCTTACCGTGCAATTGTTGGAAATACCGTGAGAAGCGGCCGTAGAGCGCGGCATTTTGATGGGGATTCTCACCATACCGCAGCGCCATTTCTTTATTCAATGATACCGACATGGTATCCGGGAGTTTTTCCGGTTCATCCGTCAATGAATTCAGATAACGGCTTATTACCGAGTCGTAGTGTGCGGTATACTGAAACGCCTCCTGTGCAAGCCCGAAGGTAGTTTCCTCCGTTAATGTTCCGTTATTCGATTCAATCATCCGGATAATTTCGTCGTAGCGATCCGGATTGACAATCACCGCGCGGTGCTTAAAATTTTTTGCAGCAGCACGGATCATCGTAGGGCCGCCGATATCGATCTGTTCTATAGCTGTATCTACCGGAACGGTTCCGTTCTGCACCGTTTCTTCAAACGGATATAGATTAACAACTACGAGGTCTATCGGTTGTATGTTATGCGCTGCAAGTGTTTCACTATCGGACTTTACATCAGTTCGGGCAAGGAGTGCGCCGTGCACGGACGGATGTAGAGTTTTCACTCTGCCATCAAGTATTTCCGGAAAACCGGTTACATCAGATATCGAGGTAACGGGAATATCATTTTCGGTGAGTATTCTTGCCGTACCTCCAGTCGATATGATCTCGATACCTTGTTTATGTATTGCCTCCGCAAATTCAACAATACCCTTCTTATATGAAACACTAACAAGCGCGCGTCGAATAGTTATCAACGTCATTGTCCTTTACTATTTTGTACATATACGCGTCTGCCATCAATTTCCAAGCGTCTGTCTGCAAATAATTTAATTGCCCGGGAATATATATCGTGTTCAACCGCGAGTACTTTTTCTGAAAGAGATTCCGGAGTATCGTCATCATGCACTCTAATCGCTTCCTGGAGGATAATAGGGCCGTGATCATACTCTTCATCGACAAAGTGGACCGTTGCACCGGTTATCTTCACTCCGTACTCCACAACTGCCCGGTGGACATTCATCCCATACATACCCTTCCCCCCAAATGCCGGGAGCAATGCCGGATGAATATTCATAATTCGATTGCGATATTGTGAGATAATTTCCGAGGGAATTTTCTTCAAATATCCGGCAAGTACAATCAATCCGACATTATGTCCATCGAGAATCGATAAAACATCACCAACATAATCTTTTTCGCAAGTATAATGCGATAGGTCTATATGCCGGTACGGAATATTTCTCTGCCGAGCGATGTCAAATATTCCGGCATCACTCTTGTTGCTAAGAATTATCGATATGCGTGCTTTAATCCTCTGCCGGTCAATATTTTTTAAAATTGCCCGGGCATTTGACCCCCGGCCGGACGCAAATACCGCTACATTAAGCACTTTGGCCAATCGGTTAGATAGTTACTTACAAATAATCGCAAAAGTATTAGAAATTTACAGATAATTAGCGCTATTGTCAATAAAACGAAGTGGTGTTTGCATAATTTTTT
>SKXH01000251.1 GCA_007128495.1 Bacteroidota bacterium | reverse complement strand
TATCTTTGATATGCGCAATATATTCATCCCTGAAAAAGCGGATGGTACTCAACACCGGGTTTGCCGATGTTTGACCGAGTCCGCAAAGACTTGTGTGTTTTACAACTTCACATAACTCTTCGAGCAACTCCAAATCGTGCATGGTTGCTTCACCATCGGTTATTTTCGTTAATAACATATGCATTTGAGCTGTACCGACCCGGCAAGGCACACATTTCCCGCACGACTCGGTTTTACAAAACTCCATAAAATATTTTGCAACATCGATCATACAGGATGTTTCGTCCATGACGATCATACCGCCGGACCCCATCATCGATCCCACTTTTGACAGCGACTCATAATCAACCGGCATATCAATATATTCTTCGGGTATACAACCACCGGACGGGCCGCCGGTTTGTACTGCTTTAAACTTTTTACCGTCAACGATGCCTCCTCCGATATCAAATACAATATCCCGAAGCGAGATACCCATGGGTACTTCTATTAATCCCGTATTTTTTATGCTGCCTGCAAGAGCAAAGACTTTTGTTCCTTTACTCTTTTCTGTGCCGATGTTTGCGAATGATTCCGCGCCATTCCGTAAGATCGGACTTACATTTGCAAAGGTCTCTACGTTGTTAATGAGCGTCGGATATCCCCAAAGACCCAATTCAGCCGGATACGGCGGACGCGGGCGCGGTGTTCCACGTTGTCCTTCAATGGATGCTATCAACGCCGTTTCCTCACCACATACAAAAGCACCCGCTCCGAGTCGGATATCTATATCAAAGCTAAACGGTGTACCGCAGATATTCTTTCCGAGAAGATTTTGACGTTCTGCTTGACGTATCGCTGCTCTCAATCGTTTAATCGCTAACGGATATTCACCTCTAATATAAACATATCCCTGACTTGCACCGACGGCATAGCCAGCTATCGCCATCCCTTCAAGAATACCGTGTGGATCGCTTTCCAGCATACTTCGATCCATAAATGCACCCGGATCGCCTTCATCAGCATTGCATATAACAAATTTCTTTTCTCCGACCGCCTTTTCTACAGTGCTCCATTTTAAGCCGGTTGGATAACCGCCTCCTCCACGCCCCCGAAGACCGCTTTTGACGATTTCTTCAATTACTTCAGTCGGACTTTTTGTGGTCAAAGATTCATATAACGCCTCATATCCATCCAGTGCAAGATAATCTTCGAGACTGTCGGGATCGGTTTTACCGCAATGCTCCAGTGCAATTTTATTTTGCCGCGCAAAGAAAGGTAACTCAGGTGATACGACCAATCGTTTTATTGGTTCTTTATCAATTTTCTTGACGATTTCAGACGCATCATCAGTGGACACTTCTGCATATAATGCTTGCTCATTATTTATGGAAACCAGTGGACCGGAAGCACATAATCCAAGACAGCCGGTACCGCTGACCCGGCAGGATCCTTCCTTACCCTGTTTCTTTACTTCCTCTTCGAGTGATTCCTTAACCTTTTCACTCTGTAAGGATACACAGGCCGCAGCAATACATACGTTGATATTATTCTTATATTGGTCTCTCTTTTCCCGGTGTGTTTCACCAATCTTATAGAATTCTTCAGGTGTCATTTTGTATTAATCTCCCAATTCTTTCTACGACGTCATCCGGCGTTACCTTTCCTGCAATTTCACCATCGAGAACAACTGCAGGTGCAAGGCCGCATGAACCGATACACCGGGCTGTCAGGACTGATAATTTTTCGTCTTCGGTAGTCTCACCCGGATCAATTAAAAACTTCTTCTTTATTGCAGAGAATATTGCCGGCACACCTTTGATATAGCAAGCTGTTCCGGTACAGACTACACAGGTGTGATCACCCTGTGGTTTAAGTGTGAAAAAATGATAAAATGTAGCAACACCATATACTTTACTGAGTGGTACGCGCAATGCCTTTGCAACATACCGTAAGTTGTCATCATCCAGATATCCGTATGCTTCCTGCACACTGTGGAGTGTTTCTATTAATGCATACGAAGAATGCCCGTATCGACGCATGGTGGCATCGACCAGTTTCTGACGCTTATCTTTTGGCGTATCAGCTTTCTTCTTCGCTGTTTGTTCCATATTCTGTTCCATCTACAGCAATGTATAGAGTTTAAAGTGCATATTATTTCTACACTTTTTATATATACAATATTCATTCCAATAAATTTTGGCGAAAATGGTGCGGAATAAGCACTTTATTAGCCAATATTCTTATTTTTGATAGTGAAAAAAACCCGGAATTATTGGTTTGAAGAAATTTGAACGGAAGGAAAATGTTTAGAAATTATACAGTAAGTTAGAGAGGGGAGTAGCTTCTCCCCCTCTCTGGTATGGTTACTGAAGAGCCACGGGATACCGGTAAATTGTCTTAACGTCGGTTCCTGAAGAAACGTTTTTCGGATGTATCACCTTCATCGCCGCCGTGCGTATATATCGGCTCAAGGAGCATTTCCAATTCCTCACCTGGAACCGGGAAGTGTAACAGGGTACCCGGCACAAGTTCGCCCCAGCCGCGTTTGTCAAAATAATGTAACCCGGAGAAAGTATTAAATGTTTCGATCAATTTCTCATACTTGATCATTTCAAACAATTCCTCATCGTTGTGATTCACTGTTGCCGGCGGCAATTGTCCTCTGTGGACCCGGGTTTTATTGATCAAGTTTACAATACGTTCACGATTATCCCCGCTTGGGTTTAAATTAAACAATGCTTCTGCTTTAAGCATATCTAATTCTGCAACCGTTATATGGGGCATGGGACCATACGCTCCGGAATCGATATGATAGCGGTACCGTGTATGTCCATAATGTGAAAAGAAGTAGGTTCCCCGTTCCGGTGGAAACGGTGCCGGTCCACTATAGGCAAAATCGGTTCCCTCAGATTCAGGTCCATCCTCTCCGGTAATCCTTCGATCAGCAGTATGAATTAAAAAAGGTTCCCGATCTTCATACGGAGTATTTTCCCATTGTTCAAAGTTGCCGGAGGTATCGGCCCGGCCAATTGAAAAATACGATGCCCGCGCAAATGAAGGTCGTTGGCCCCGCCATCCTCCAGTCCACCACCAGGGCTGGTCATTGCCCTCCGGTGCAAAAACTTCCTGGATACCCCGTTCGGCATGATATAATACCTCATCCCACCTGACCTCTTCTCTTTCTTCCGGCGTTCGAGCCGTTGATGCCAGATAGCGGGCAATAAATGAATGCGCAAGTTGTTTTAGATCATTGTTGGTTAATTCCAGGCCGTTTATCCAATCATCGGGAATGACAAAGTCGTGCTGTTCGCAGAGCTCTATGGCTTCCTCAAGTTTTTCTACTGCAACATCACGTAATTCGTTATATGGTTTAAATTCAAGGCCGACTTCAAGATCGGTATATTCATCGAGGACATATGCCTTATCAAAGAACAATCCCAGGTATCCGTGCGATACTCCCTGCATAAAACGACCGTAGGTGCGTGCGCGGTGCACCGGGGTCATATCGTCGGGATCATCCATAACACCGAGTTCGATCGCCTCCATGCCGTCACGAATGAGTGATAAGACAGTATAGTTGTCACTCCACGGCCACCAATTCACGCCGCGGAATTCATAAGTAGGGCTGTTGATATATGGTTCTCGAGGTATCCGGCCAAGATCGTACATACCGAAGTCGGCGAATGTAGATGTGAGTTCACCGCCCACTACACTGAGTGCCATAAAAGGATAATTTTTTTGTGTCCACCAGTATTCAATAAACGATCCGGCAAACATCGCTTCGACACCTTCCGCTTCAGCAAGTGCACGATCTGAATCCGGTTCATTTGGATTTTCAACTGCGAGATCTACACATGCCGAAAACACAAATCCGATGGCCAGTATATAAACAATCGGTCTAATAAATATATTTTTATTTGTAAACATATACTTGCCTCTCTTCATTAAAATTAAAATTCAATTTCAATTAAACCTGTAAACGTTCGATAATTCGGATACGTAAAACTGTCCATTCTTACCACAGTGGCATCCTGTTCTCCAACCTCAGGGTCGAATCCCGAATAGCTGGTAAAGGTTAAAAGGTTACGCCCGATAAAACCAACAGTAAGTCTGTTTATCCAGCCGCCAAAAATCGGTCGTAAAAATGACTGATCGAATGTATATCGAACGGATAATTCTCGAAGCTTCATAAATGTACCATCTTCAACAAAGTGATTGTTCGGTGATCGTACTTGATACACGGTTTCATAGTATTGAATCGGCTTCCATTGTTCCCGGGGTTTATTCGTTTGTTCTACTTCTACCGATCTGAAATCACGCATTGCCCATTGGCGGGTCATATTATATATATTACCACCTATCTGTGCATCGAATAATGCATAGAGCGTGATATTCTTATAACGCAAATTACTTGAAAAGGAAAGGTTGAAATCGGGGATCACGCTACCAATCTTATGAAAATCATTACCATCCTCATCGACATAAAGGATTGGATGACCCCACGGAAATGTTTCAATGACATTTCCTTCAGCGTCGGTAATGTTGACTTCTGTACCCCACATTTGCTCACGAATACCATCCTGCCAGCTATAATTTTGCCCGACAGGTACCAAATAACCATCGTCGTTGATATCAAAGTAATCGCGGTATGGTTCAAGTTCACCGGGGAGTTGATCATATCGTGTCATCCATTTCCAACCATACATAGCACCGAATTCTTCGCCTTCACGATTGAAAAAACTATTGTACGGCCCCCAGCGGAAAGGGGTTCTATCAAATTCGGTGATCTCAGATCTTGTGCGATCAAACAAGACGGTAGCAGACCAATTGAAATTCCGTTGTTGAATGATAAATGCCCGCAGACTGGCTTCCCAGGTACGCGATTCCAGAGTACCGGCATTCTGCCATTGACTGTCATAGCCGTACACCGGTGTTAACGGCACCTGTAAAATCTGATCGCGTGTTTCCGTATGCGCGTAGGTAATATCCAACAGAAAACGATCCAGCAAACCTATTTCGATACCGGCTTCCTGCTCAATTGAGAACTCCGGTTTTAATCTACGATTACCGAGTGTTGATTTTGTGAGCCGGCCTTCGGAAACGGCAAACGTTTCATATTGTGAGGCGAATCGTGGTCTGCCACCCGCGGTTCCGAGTGAATAACGGAGTTTAAACTCATTTATATTTTGGTAGGGCCACCAGTTTTCCTGAGCTATTCTGTACGCACCACTGACACGATAATATGTATGCCAGCGTTCATCAGCTCCAAACAATGAACTCCCGTCACGACGTACAAGCATATCCACGATATATCTTCCATCATAATCAAAACCGGTAATAAAATAAAACCCGACAGCACGAATGTCTTCCTCACGTGACCTTATCCGTTGACCGTCCCTATACAGGTCGAGCCGCGGGACACCCGATACAACCGGATTCGCCCCGGAGGATGAGAATGTGGAATATTCTGAAAGTTCAACAAGATACCGGAATTGTGACCGCGCAGCGAGTTTGCCGAATTCATAGTTCATCGATGAGGTAATACTTGAATTGATAGCTTCGTTCACTCCCAAACCAAGAGTAAGCCGGCCAAGATTTAGGTCACTGGGAGTACTTGTTTTAAATCCCTTCGGATAAAATTCTTTTGACTCCCGATTGGACCGATCATAACTGAAATTGGCTTCAAGCTCCCACCACCGGTAAGGAGTAAAAGTAAGATTGAAGCTCCCCATCGTTCTTGTGCGTTTCAGATCACTATCGTAATGATAGAGGGAGTACAATGGGTTATCTACCCCCGAGAGTGGATGGGGTTCTATGAGATACGGTTCTCCATCAGGATTAGATTCAGTGAGATCGGCTTCCGGAGACATAAACTGAAGTGCACGGAAAGTAAAGTATTCAAGATCATCACGATTTGCACGACTGTAGGCACCACTCGCCGATAGTTTTAAATTATGGTTAATCTGATGGTCGAGGTTCAGTCGGATCGTCTGACGTGAAAAGCCCTCGTGATGTAAGACTATCCCCGATTCACGGAGATTATTGAGAGAAACAAAAAAGTTTGTATTTGCAGTTCGTTGACCCACTGAAATGGAATTCATATAAAAATATCCCGGATCAAAAAACAAATCAATATGATCAAATGTACGTGGGTAGGGATTAACCACGAAAGCAACTCCCCGTTTTCCCCGTTCCGGGTCGGCCGGCGAGTATGTATAATCAAGATATCGTTCACCGGTTCTGAACGGATCTTCAATACGGTTTCCATCCGGGTCTATATATTGATTATTTTCATCAACAAGATAGTGATGGCTTATACTGCGAAGCTCTTTATCCGGCAATTGATTAATCCCGAATTCATTCCGTAAAGTAATCCTTGTTTGATCTACAGCTAAATCTGAACCGCGGCGTGTAGCTATTTGGATAACTCCGTTCGCTGCCCGCGATCCATATAAGGATGCAGCTGCCGCTCCCTTAACAACCTCAATAGTTTCTATATCAAGACCATCGATATCTACCGTTGATGCATCAAGGATAACTCCATCGATAATATATAACGGCTCGTTACCGTGAGCGATCCTTGTTGCACCACGTAACATGACCGATGCAGAAGTTCCCGGTTGACCGGTCCCTTTCACAATCCTCGCACCCGGTACTTTCCCGCGAATCGATTGCTCGACAGATACATATGGAACCTGCTCCACATCGCGTCGTGAAATTAAATCAACAGTAAAAGGAAGCCGTTCTTTGAAAGTCGCCCCGACAACACCGGTTACCACAACTTCCTCAAGTCCAAGTACATCTTCCCGAAGTACAAAATCCAATTCGTGGGATCCCGGAGAGAGTGTTATCTGTTGCCGGGTCGCACGGTACCCGACAAAACGTGCAGTAACGGTGATAGTCTGACCTTCAACCGAAGCTGAGGGAACGGTAATACGAAACAGACCTTCGGCGTTGGTTGCAGCTCCATAGTTCGTTCCCTCGATGATAATATTTGCACCGGGCAATGGCTCACCGGTCTCACCTTCTATAACAGTCCCTTCAATGACCGCCTCCTGTGCTGCAGCCGGGGAGAAGGAAAAAGTAAGCGCAAGAGATAGTAAGCATAAAGTTTTTAAAGTATATATTCCCAGGGAATTCATATAATTCACCTCCACCTTCGACGTGGTTACATTACAATATGATTATAATCTATCATTATTTTGTTTATATCATCGACCATCTTTTGTGCCTTCGCTTTATTCTTAAAGGCACATCCTGTTGCGATGGCATTAATTAAAACGGAAATCGCGGCGAATGAGTTGGTGAAAAGCATATTTTCACTTTTCACCATTAAACTGACATTCGATTCAAACGTTATAGGAGCAGACTTTTTGTTGGTAATTGAAACTACTTTAACATTATTCTGCCGGGCAAAATGAGCTGCATCGATCGTTTCTTTTGAATACGGCGGAAATGAGAGTCCAAGAAGCAGATCCTGTTCATTCAAAAATAAAACCTGTTCGACAAAGGATGAGTAGCTATGATCAAACGGTCGTGCATCAATTCCTACCTGGTTTAATTGATAGGAAAGTATTTGTGAGAGCAGGGATGAAATACCGAGGCCCATTGTAAAAACCCTCGACGATCGCTGAATCAGGTTTATAGCTTTCCTGAAATCTTCCCGTTCGATCATGTTGAGCGTGTCGTTTATATTTTGTATGTCAAGGTTCGCAACATCGGTGAGCGGATCATCGGAGCGGGCCTTTTTCTTTACCAGCGGGAATACATCACGCTTACCGATCCGGTTTTGCAGCGAGCCGGCCATAGCATCGCGGAGTTCGCTGAATCCTGAATAACCGATACGCTGTGCGAAGCGAACCACGGAAGCCACACTCCGTGAGGTGGCTTCCGCGACTTCATGCACACTTAAAAACGGAATTCGCTCAAAGTTTTCAAGAAAATACTCGGCAATGATCTTTTGATTCGCCGGTAATTCCTCGTAATGTTTGTGTATCGTTGCCTGTATTTCTTTTTGCGCTTTCATTTACTTGAGATACATCATTTGTTTAGTTGACTGAAACGATCCTGCCGAGATCGTATAAAAATAAACGCCGCTCGGTAAACGGGAGGCATCAAAAGTAACCGAATACTCTCCCGACGTCAATTCCTCATCAACGAGTGTCGTAATTTTCTGGCCGACGAGGTTATAAACCGTTAAGGTAACATGTTCAGATTGCGGTATACCAAAGTTTATCGTCGTCGCCGGGTTAAACGGATTCGGATAATTCTGTTCGAGAACATATTTATCGGGTAACGCACCCGGATATTCGACGATCGAGGTAACCTCATCATACTCCGCCTTTGCCGTGGCAATAGCATCTATCATTCCTGCTTCATCATCAGCAAAAGCAAACGCTAAGTATACTTCGGTTGATCCACCTGCGGGGATATTCACCTTATCTTGCCCGA
Source organism: Bacteroidota bacterium (assembly GCA_007128495.1). Taxonomy (GTDB): domain Bacteria; phylum Bacteroidota; class Ignavibacteria; order T3Sed10-11; family T3Sed10-11; genus T3Sed10-11. Next base: position 7,965 of record SKXH01000251.1, on the reverse strand, counting down.
TAAAAACCACCGTTCCTTCGCCATCATCAGCGTAGGTATCCATAATACTTCCCTCTGTAAGGTAACCGTACATTTCCCCTCTGTCATCGTTGTATCCTGAAAACCACTCAATGACATGTAATGTATAGAGATCATCCGACAACAACTTTAATCCGACATGCGCCGATTCTTTATGCAGCTGGACAATATTTTCATCGCTCAAAAACTCAACGGTCTCGTTACCGTAACCACCATTTATTTGAGGGAGCAACTCAACTCCTACCGCAGCATCGATTGCATCATTTTCTTCGTTATGTACCACATATTTAATGAGAACATAACTTTCATTCTCCCAGCCATAGACGGATGTTTCAACTAATACGTCCGGCGGTTCATTGGAAAATGCATTATTAAATGCGCCAAATAACTCAAAATCACCAACCGATGCAGGTGTTATGTTAGTCGGATCGGTTTCATTGTCTGCATCCAGTGCATAGGTGAAAATTTCGGTTGGGCTTACGCCGACAAGTACAGACATCCGATCAATCTGCCTTATCGCATCCGTTGAAAGATCGGGGGTAAGAACGCGAAAACGCCCGTAATCTTGCAATAGAATCCCGAGTTCTCCGGTATCGAATTCTGCCTGAGCTTGAACATCACCAAACGAAAACAATCCTATTAAAGCAGCTATAAAAAACGTCGTAACAATTTTTCGTATCATGACACATCCTCCTTTAGTTATTGGTTGATTACTGTGGTTTAGCAGCATTAATTATCCAATGTATATTTTTCTTCCGATTGCAAAATGTGCACTGTAATATTCCTCGCCGATAAGTTTCGATTTCTATCTACATCGATCTGAGTGCTTTTCCGTGCATCGTACACAACAACCGTTCCTTCCCCGAGCACCTGAAATGTTTTTTCCGGATCAACGACCAATGCGGTCGATTCACCTATACCGAGACCGACAAGCCCGGAATTTTCAAGTACAAGACTCATCAAACGGTTATGTCTTTTACGTTCCACAAAATGCTGATCGATAATCACCCTATCAACAAAGCCAAAACCTTCAGCCGTAACGATATTTCCTTCTTTTATCATACTAAAAGGTTCATCGTCTTCATCTGCGAGATATTCATCACCGGTAATCATCACTTCGCTCATAATAGCAGCTCCCGCACTTGTTCCGCCAATAGCACCACCTTCATCGTATATATGTTTTACCTTGTCGATAAGTTGTGTTCCGAGTAGTGCTGCTGTATGCCTATTTTGATCACCACCAGAGAAGAACACACCGGTTGCTCCTTTTAATAACTCAAAATTTTCTTCAGTATCGGCAGTTTCACGGGTACAAATTATATAATCTACATTTTCGACGCCGCGTTCGGTAAATTCCTTGACATAAAACTCCCCGGCATCCAGCGGATCATAACTGGCAGTGGGGAAAATTATTATCCGGGAATCTTTACCTCCGGCAAGATCTATAAATTTATCCATGACATAATCGGGACGAGGACCTCCCCCGATGATCACCAGATGCCCCTGTGAAAGTAATTCAACAGGCAAAGTAAAGAAAAGAGCAAGAGTTATAGTAAGTAATTTATATTTCATTCTACGAGTCCATCATTAATTGTAACGCTATTGCAGTTGATACTTTTAAATCATTAATTTTAATATATTCATCATTTGAATGCGGGTTTCGTGCCCCGATGCCGAAATTAACCGTGGGGATATTCTTTTCATTCAGATAATTTGCGTCACTGCCACTCCAGGCAATCACAGGATGTGCTTGCAGTTTCACCCGTTCAAGCGCTCGTAATGCTTCGCAGTATGTAGCTTTATCTTTTTCGACATAATACGGCTTAAAATCCCATGTATACTCCAGATCATAGCTGCCGCCTTTTGCTTCAATTATTTTATTAAATTCGTTCCGGATCATATCGATAGTCTTTTCGATAGAATTTACATCCATAGAACGGATCTCACCTCTAATTTTCGTTTTTTCGGGCACTACGTTAATAGCACTACCACCATGGATTGTTCCTATATTTATGATCGTTGAATCGTTAATTTTTCCGACCGGTAGCCGCGATAAAGCCGCTGTCGAAATCTGAATAGCACTAATTCCTTTTTCGGGGTCAAGACCTGAGTGTGAAGCTCTACCATGAACGCTTATGGTAAAACTGACCGCTCCGCATGTTCCGTGGATAAAATGCCCCGGCTCGAAGGCAGAATCAAAAACAAACCCCATCTTGACACCGTTATTCAATGAGAGATAACGGGCACCGTCCATAGATGTTTCTTCACAGACAGTGAATGCAAGCGTGCAATCTCTCAACGGAATTTTATTTTCAATAAGAAATTCAACAGCATATAACAAAGCAGCAATACCAGCTCTGTTATCTACACCGAGCACTGTCGTTCCATCTGAACGGATTGTACCATTTTGAATCACTGGTTTCATATTTCGGGTCGAGCGCGCAGTATCCATATGAGAAAGAAAAACTCTGTCCCCCCCCGTTCCTATTAAACAGACAACATTTCCGGAATTTCCGCCCGAATATTGTTTTACGTTATCCTCGTATGGGGATAAATCCAATCGCTTGAGAAACCGGGTAATATAATCTGCAACGAGTTTTTCCTGACCGCACAAACCGTCGATTTGTGCAAGATCAAGAAAAATTTTCGTTAAACGTTCGGTTGAGAATTCGTTATCGCACATAAAGCATTTTTTTTGTGATCGAACCGGCCTCGGTTCTTAATCTGTAAAAATAAGTCCCGGACGCTATGGTGTTCTCCAAGTTTTCAGTAGAGAAATATAATGTATGTTCTCCAGCTGATAATCGAGTATTGAGTAACGTAGTTATTTTGTTACCAAGTATATCATAGATACGCACTGAAACATCTTGTGCATAAGGAATTGAAAAAGATATGACCGTTTGGTCATTGAATGGATTAGGATAATTTTGTTTCAGGTAAATTTCTTGAGGAACAGCGGTGATTTGTTCACCAGCGCTGCTAACTACACCTAACGCGCCCGCTTTAACGGAATATCGCTCTTCCAGCGATGAAACGTGATAACGCAAATCGGTCATCGCGACCACCTGGCGAGGACTTTCCCCTCCACGTACCTGATACCGGGATGAATCTACCCATTCTGTATATTGTGCATCAACAAGTAAAAATGGTGCATCACTAAATCGACGAAGTACTCCATCGTTGTGACATATTTGAATGATATCGTTAGTTTGTAAATAAACGCCCAGACGGGTCCGGTTCTTCATTAAACCCCACAAAACCGCTGCAGATCGATTTTCATAAAAATCTATATCATCAAATGTTCCGGACTGAAAATTTAAATCTCCAAATGATGCTAACCCTTCATTAATGGTCATACTACCATAGTATGCCGCCCATTCATTCTCGTCGATGTTATTTATAAAATAGGAACCTGCCAATTTCCCTGTTCTACCGAAAAACACGATTGGAGTTTCATTTACAATTTTATTTTGAATTGCTTCACCAAGCGGAGTGTCAGGTGATATGGCACTGGCAAATTTTTCTAATTCGTCACCTGCAAATAATAGTAGCTCAGCGGCATCAATCGGTGTTCTATCATCTGAATTTGTAGAAACAAGGAAATATGATATCTGAGATGCATCTAAAAAATCTGTGAGTGGTGTTAATGAAGCGGCATAATCTGACGGATAAAGGACTGCTATTGTTTCGGGATCATGTTCATTTACCACTGCGGGTAAAAGCTTCTCAGTGTTATATAAAACATCATCCTGTCCGGACAACCATATAGTGGCAAGAGGTAGATCCCAATCGCGTGTGGTATTAACTTCACGAGCGGTACCCGTCATTACAGCGACCTGCCTGGTGTTAAGATCATATTGCCAATTCTCTACCAATTGATCGACAACAATGTTTTCTAATGTATAACCCTGTGGTGAACTGGCTATGTAACTATCCTCCCGTATATTAAAAAATGCAACTGCACCGGTTCCCTTAACGGTGCCAATACCATCAGGTTCGATACACAATGCAGTCTGATCATCAATACCGATTCCCAATATATTCTGTCCTCGTTGGACATATATTTTAAACAGAAAAGGTAATAGTCTTCCGAATCTACCCCGCTCAATAAAGTGAGTGTCGATCAACGTACCCGGCACCACATTAATGAAATTATCATCAAGTGCAAGTTGTCCACCGGTTGGATTACGGAGTGCATGGGGTGGATAGACGGTACCATGCTCAGCGGTGAAAACAAACTCACTTAAGACCATTGCTCCTGCACTTGTACCGCTTACAACACCGCCGTCGTTGTAGACCTGTCGAATAGCATCTGCAGTTTTCGTACCTTTCCATTCCCGGACGTAAATCCACTGATTACCACCGCGCAGATATACAGCATCGGCCGAAATAATTTCGTCGTATGTAGATTGCTTATCAGCTTTGGCATGTGAATCTATTGGGAGACTATATGATTCAGATGCGCCCAGACTTATAAAATATTCCGGCAGCGTTGTAGAACCATCGGCATAATCGAGCACTATAATTTTTCCATTACCGGATTTTTCAACGATCCATTCATATACGTGGTCGGGTACAGACCCGCCCCCTAATGCTGCAACATATCCCTGCGCCAATGTAATAGACCATGGTAGGATTATAATCAGGAGATATGGAATGAGTATCTTCATCTGTAATTATTATTACAGTATTGATATAATCTGAAATATTTATTACACTAATACAAAAAAAAACGGGTAATGTCAAGTACCGGGGAAATTTTTTTTTGTAACGAATTCTTGTTGTTAAAACTCGTAGGAATAATGAGTTCGTACCGACAAAATTGCCACCCCGAACGAAGTAGCTGATCATTACACACACTTGACACAGTGGTTAGAATAAATTGTTAATTCGATACGGGACCTCCGATGGCTATGGGGGGGAGCGCCCTCTCAGATGGTGATGCAAATCTCTTTGGGGACGTTACCCCGACATTAACATGGAATTTTGTGCTACAAATTATGTGTTTAATGTATTTCTACCAACATTCTGCCTCCCCGGGGTAAATTTTAAAGGTGAAACGGTTAGCGGATAGGTAGTTGTAGAAAAAATGCCCATCAGAGTTCTACAAACATTTTGCCGCTCCGAGGCAATGTTTGAGTTTTTCATGCTAAAATACCAATGGCGTATGCAATGGACAATTTGCAGATTGCTTCCTTTTTTGTGGAGGGGATTCCCCCCACCAAGAGCAACTCAATAAATTCAATGTATGATCGTTGTTTGATCCACCAAACCCCCTGTGTTATGTGTGTGTAACGATCAGAACGAAGTAGAGGGGTAATTATTAATTTTCCAGAATTAACATTGAGAGGAGCAAACAGTATATCTTCCTCTAGATCAAAAATTATCGGATCTATTTTCCGATGCTCCTGATCGTGTGCCCGAAATACTGGAAGAACTAATTCCGAGATTGATGATTGCCTACAATGTCCCCGGAGTTTCAATGGCGCGTATCGAGGACGGAAATTTAGCATGGACACGAACCTATGGTGTTAAAGTCGCCAGCAAGAACAAACCTGTAACGGATTCCACATTGTTCGAAGCAGCTTCAATGTCAAAAGCACCCTTTGCTTATGCACCACTTCGCCTTGTTGACCGGAAAAAGTTTGATCTCGATATACCGTTGGTGGAAATTTCCGGCACACCATATGAAAAATTTGTGCGCGACACACCTGAGGATACGCTCCATAAAAAATCACTGCACGAATGGTATTCCAGCATCAAACCGGTTTCCCGAACTGGAGCTGTGACGATCCCCTTCTTCCCTCATTTGTACCCGGTACTGATGTCGGATATTCGGGAGAAGGATTTGAATTTTACCAGAAAGTGGTTGAATATCTTACGGGTTTAACTTTAAATGAATTTATGGCAGAAGAGTTGTTTGAACCACTGGGAATGACACCATCACAGGGTAGTCTGGTAAGTGATGAAAACTGACTGGAAATGTTACATCCTACTGTGCTTGATCCAAACCGAACAGGTTTGCCGCGCGCAGGTGATCCTATCTCCGATGAAGTTTATTGGGGGTTGAGCTGGAGGGCACAGGAAACAAGTACCGGGACACGATGTTATCACGGTGGTTCGAACAGCACCGGCTTCCGCTGTCTGACGGAGTTTAACCCATCTACGGGCAACGGTATAATCATGATGACCTATGGATTCGGTGGATCAACATTGCGTGATAAGGAATTTGCAATTATTAGTAAGCCATAACATTCTATACTACGCCCACAAATTCCTGTCCAAACTCCTGTACTGTATTCCCTCACTGATATGTTCCGGACGGATGGATTCTGATGCACCGAGATCGGCTATGGTGCGGGCTACCTTGAGTATTCGGTCATAGGCACGGGCAGAAAGTCCGAGTTTGGTTATCGCCATTTTAAGTAATTCCTCGCCTGCAACATCGATTTTACAATATTCCCGAATTTCTTTTGAGCCCATATCGGCATTACAATAAATTCCTTTTTTGTCCCTGAAACGGTCTGTTTGTCGCTGCCGGGCACGCTCGACGCGCTCACGTATATTTGCCGAAGACTCACCTAATTCTTTACTTGCAAGCTCTTTGTATTTTACGGCAGGAACTTCGATGTGTATGTCAATGCGGTCGAGTAACGGGCCGGATATCTTCGCCATATACCGCTGGATTTGTATAGTCGTACAGGTGCACTCGTTATTCGGATCGGTATAGTAACCACAGGGACATGGATTCATCGCGGAAGCAAGCATAAAATTTGCCGGGTAGTCAATAGAAAGTTTTGACCGGCTGATAGTTACTTTGCCGTCCTCAAGCGGTTGCCGCATAACCTCAAGAACATTTTTCTTGAATTCGGGCAGTTCATCCAGAAAGAGTACCCCGTTATGCGCGAGCGAGACTTCACCCGGCCGGGGGTATGTTCCCCCGCCGACAAGCGCGGCGTCTGAAATAGTGTGATGCGGCGAACGGTACGGACGTGTGGCAACAAGCGCGGTATCCGGCGGCAGATATCCTGCAACAGAATGTATCTTGGTTGTTTCAATCCCTTCATCGAATGTTAACGGAGGAAGAATGGTAGGAATGCGTTTTGCCAGCATTGTTTTACCGGAACCCGGCGGTCCGATCATGATTATGTTATGCCCTCCGGCAGCAGCTACCTCAAGAGCCCGCTTTACATTTTCCTGTCCTTTTACATCACGAAAATCGACTGCATACTTTTGCTCGACCCGAAACACTTCGTTAAGGTCCACTCTGAACGGTTCTAACATCTGATATTCACCCCCAATGATATCAAATGCCTCGTTCAGTGTTGCAACGGGATACACATTGATACCCTCAACCATAGCAGCTTCTTTGGCATTTTCTTTTGGAAGAACGATACCCTGCAATCCTTTACGCTTCACCTCGGCGGCAATTGGCAGGACGCCGTGGACATGCCGGACGGTTCCGTCGAGCATCAACTCACCGATGACAGCGTATGATTCAAGTATATCGGATTCAAGCTGGCCGCTTGCCGACATGATCCCGACTGCTATAGGCAGATCATAGGACGATCCTTCTTTTTTAATATCGGCCGGCGCGAGATTAATTGTCAGATGACGAAACGGGAAAGCATAGCCGGAATTTTTTATGGAAGTGATGACACGCTCTTTACTTTCACGAACGGCATTATCGGGCAACCCGACCATATTGAATGAAAATTGCCCTGATTCAACGCTGGTTTCAACTTCGACGAGGTTGGCGTCGATGCCGTAGGTAGCGCATGTAATGGTTCGGGATAGCATAGTATAGCTCCTTAATTATTTTTATAAAAAAATAATATTGGAATCGATGTAACATTCGCTATGCCTCGGGATCCTAAAACTTCTATTTTTTTTACTATTGATTTATTCGCTACCCGGGCGTCTATAAAGCAGATACTGTTATATTTC
>SKXH01000250.1 GCA_007128495.1 Bacteroidota bacterium | reverse complement strand
GCGTGGCTTGCAATATTTTTAATACTTATGACGATCAGCTTACTTTTCGTCGATGCACGGTTGCTTCGCGGATTACGATTATCGCGCGCCGGTCGGGGTGCGAGCAAACATACACGTATCGTACCGCTGGGTCGATGGAAATTCACTGCATATGGATTTTTAAGCGGCCTCGCATTCATCAGCTTGATCGCTCCAATCGGCACGATATTGTTCTGGCTCATTTCTAATCCTGAAGCGTTACGGTTCAGCGGACTCCTTTCTGCTCTCGGCGGTTCCCTATCGGTATCAGTGCCATCGGCGGTGCTTGCCGCTTTGCTTGCACTTCCGCTCGCCTATCTCGGTGTACGGTACCCATCGACAATTTCACGGGCCCTTGAACGCGTTGCATACGTGGGCTATGCAATACCGCCGCTTGCGTTTGCATTGTCATTGATATTCTTCTCCCTGCAGGCGGCACCGTTTTTATACCAGACACTGCTCATTCTTATTTACGCCTTCACGCTGCATTATCTTGCCGAGGCAATGGGACCCATACGCAGTGCTCTTTACCAGGCACCTCCGCAAATTGAGGAAGCTGCACGGTCATTCGGCTACCATCCCTTTATGGCATTTTTCAAAGCAACCCTCCCCCTTCTCAGAAAAGGTCTGATCGCCAGCATGGCCTTTGTTTTCCTCTCGGCGATGAAAGAACTACCGTTGACATTCCTGCTTTCTCCCATCGGTTTTGAAACGCTTGCCCTGAACGTATGGAGCTTTACGATCGAAGCTATGTTTGCCGAGGCAGCGCCGTTTGCACTGGGCATCGTTGTAGTTTCGGCAATGTTCGTAATTTTGCTTTTAAGGCAAGAGAGAACCCAATTATAACACCAATTTGAAATTAAGATTTCAGTTCGGTATCTTATATAGATGAATCAGTAAATTATGAACCTTGCTAAGGATGGTGCGAATGGCTATAACACAGGATCAAATCCGGGAGGCACTGAAAGAGTGTTATGACCCTGAAGTTCCCGTCAACATAGTAGACTTAGGTCTCGTCTACGATATCAAAATAACCGACAGCCGTGTCGACATTAAATTGACATTGACATCCCCGGGCTGTCCGGCAAGTTCAATGATTTCTCAAAATGTCAGGAATCGTGTTTTACAAATTCCTGAAGTCAAAGACGCCGGGGTAGAATTGATCTGGGAGCCGGCCTGGACACCTTCCCGCATGTCGGACGAAGCAAAGAAAAAATTAAAATGGACCGGGTAAAGGAGGTACACCACATTAAACATTAAATCGAAAGAGAATTACATCCCCGTCCTGGACGACATACTCTTTTCCCTGTACCAGCACGCGTCCCTTTTCCTTTACCGCAGCTTCCGAGCCCTCACGCAACAGATCACCGGTTTTATAAATTTCTGCCCGAATGAATCCCCTCTGAAAATCGGAGTGAATACGTCCGGCTGCTTCATAGGCAGTGCTTCCCCGCTTAATCGACCACGCCCGCAATTCGTTCGGATTCCCGGTAAAGAATGTTATCAGGTCGAGCAGTGAATACGCTTCACGAATAACTTTGTTTAAACCGGATTCCCTGATCCCGATATCCTCAAGAAAAACTTTTTGTTCATCCGGCGGCAATTGAGCTACCTCGGCCTCCAGTTTTGTACAGATCGGCACCACGCGTGCGCCTTCCCGTTCCGCCACTTCACGTATTGTATTTATTTTACCGTTTCCCCGGACATATTCTTCCTCATCGACATTTGCAATGTACATAACCGGCTTTGAGGTAAGCAGCGACAACTCATCGATCAACTGTTTTTCATGGGTTCCATACTTGAAATAGCGTGCCGACTTGCCCTCCGACAGATGATCGCGAAGCCGCTCGTAGAAGACGACCTCCTCCTTCAATTTTCTGTCACCGCTTTTGGCTTTTTTTGCCGACGCTTCAGTTCTTCGTTCCACGGTTTCGAGATCTTTCAGGATTAACTCCGTCTCAATAGTTTCAATATCGCCCCGGGGATCGACCGCTCCCTCAACGTGCGTCACATTGCTGTCTTCGAAACATCGCACAACATGTAAGAGCGCGGTTACATTGCGTATATGATGCAGGAACTGATTGCCCAATCCCTCGCCTTTGCTTGCGCCTTTTACCAATCCGGCGATATCGAAAAACTCCAGTATGGTCGGGGTAACCTGTTTCGGATTATATATCTTTGCCAGTTTTCCAAGGCGGTCATCGGGTACCGGTACAACGCTTACATTCGGGTCTATTGTGCAGAAAGGATAATTTTGCACGTCCGCTTCGCTTGCGGTCAGTGCATTGAACAACGTCGATTTACCGACATTCGGTAAACCAATAATTCCACAGGTAATATCCATAGAGCATAAGTTAATAATATATGGGGCAAGAATCTACTCTAAAACAGGTATTTTGCACGAAAGTGCCGGTAAAATTTACCGATTCGGGTTAATCGTTCCACACTACCCATTAATTATGGCCTTTATCACAGCAATAGGTGAATTAATTCATTAATTAATAATAAAACTAATTTGGCATAAAATCTGCACAATATAGTGAATAATATTGGTATAGTGAAAGAAAACCTATGAACATTGATAAAAAAACAAAACAAGGAATACGCAAAAGTTTTAAGAAAGAGATCGGGAACGAATCCCGCCGGTATGAACGAGAGTTACTGACACTTCTTGAGAACACACCGGACATTATCGTACGATACGACAAGTATAAGCGGTTTGCATTTGCAAACAGGGCATTTGAAACGATCTACGGTGTATCCCGTGATCAACTGATCGGTAAAACACAGAGTGATCTGTCAATACCCAAAGAGCTCACTCCGTTCTGGCAGAATTCAATCGATGAAGTTTTCCTGGACGGCAATACCACAACCATTGAATCGGAATTTCCAACCCCGTGGGGAATTAAATATTTTCAGGCAAAGCTTGTGCCCGAGAAGAATGAAACGAATGCAGTGGAGCACGTTCTTGTGGTTGCCCGTGATCTCACCAACCACAAGCGCACTGAAGACGATCTCCGGCGGAGTGAGGAACAACTCGATCGAATTCTTCAGACTACGCCGGGCGGCGTCACCATTATCGATCTCAACGGCAGGATCTATTTTGCAAATCATACTGCCAAAGCCATTCTCGGTTTAACACGAAAGAACTCACACGAACACTACTACAACGATCCTGCATATAAAATTTCAACCGTAGACGGTAAATCGATATCCGACGAAGACCTGCCGTATATCCAGGTGATGATGACAGGCGAAGCTGTATACGGTATTGAGCATGCGATAGAACACCCGGATGGAAAACGCGTAGTTCTTTCCGTTAATGCCGCACCACTTTACGATTATCATAACCAGGTCACCGGTATTATCACTTCCATTACCGATATCAGTAAACTGAAGGAAGCCGAAGAAGCCGCAAGGAAAAACGAGCAGCGGTTCCGTGATCTCGCTAATAGCATATCGGATGTTTTCTTTGCTGTTGATCCTGACCTCAAATGCACTTACTGGAACAAGGCATCGGAAAAGATTACGGGCATCCCGGCTCAAAAAGCTATCTCGCAGGATATTGTAAATTTGCTGCCGGACACTATGGCCGACGACCTTTATAAACCGTTCATTGAATCGATCACAACCCAGTCGACGAAAACCCTTGTCAATAAAATGAAACTTCAGGGAAAGGTGTACTACTTCGATATCAATATTTATCCAGCGAAACATGGACTATCGGTGTTCTTTAAAGATGTAAGCGAGCGAATGTATGCCGAGCGGGAGCGGGAACGCTTGATCACCGAACTACAGGACGCTCTCGACAAAGTCAAGACATTGAGCGGCTTGCTGCCGATATGTGCATTCTGTAAGAACATCAGAGATGACAGTGGTTACTGGCATCAGGTCGAAGCATACATCGAGGAATACTCCGAGGCAAACTTCAGCCATGGCGTCTGCCCCGATTGTGCTGAAAAACATTACCCGGAGTATTTCAAATCGGCTAAAGAGGAACACCGGTCTTAAGGGTATATCGTTTCAGCAGCTTAACGCAAATAAATCATCCGCCCGGTTTCGTTTCGTTCACCGTATTGTATTCTGTAAAAATATACTCCGCTTGCCTGAACGGACGGCTGCCAGGTAACTTCATGTACACCTGACAGATAAAATCCCTCTGCCAGAGTTTCAACGCGCCTGCCGAGCATATCGTACACCGTAATGGAAACGCGGACGTCGTCCGGTAATTCAAACCGGATAACGGTTCGGTCATTAAATGGATTGGGGTAATTTTGATGAAGCGTAAACCGTTCAGGTATGATCCGTTCGGTCACGGTAATCAGATCGTGAACCGGCGACATATGGAATTCACGGCCGGGATTGCGGGGATACCGTATTCGGTTTCCGGAACCATCAGTTACCGTTACTACAAAGTGCAAACTTTGAGACCGCATATCTCTTTCAATTATATAATCATATAAACCGGTTCCGGAGTCGTCTAACGACTGTGTTAACATGAGTGGATATGGAATAAAGTCGGGTTCACCGGAAGTGCGGATCTGTATCGTTGCAGTTTCTTCCTCTACACCGTTATCGCCGGTAAGATAGACACCAATCCTCTTCTCTCCCGTTTGAGATACTCTCATAACAGGATATGCGAGAGCAGCAAGGGCATCCACCAAACCATAACCGTGTGTATTATCCGGTTCGCCCTCCCGTCGTGCACTCATTTGCAAAGCATTACGGAGTTCGACTGCATTCAGATCGGGACGTGCTGAATAAACAAGTGCGGCGGTGCCCGAAATGATCGGGGCGGAAAAAGAGGTGCCGGAACG
>SKXH01000015.1 GCA_007128495.1 Bacteroidota bacterium | reverse complement strand
GGAGCACTCGACTTGCAGGTTAAACTCGAAGCATTGTATCTCACGGAACAATTCGGCGTCGATTTCGATCCGGAAACCTTTTTTTCCACCCGACAAACATTTGCACGTTTCGGTCCTTCGGGAGTATTGAACGGAAGCATTGTCGGCAGGATAGGAAGTGCGTATGTTCACCTTACCTATCAGAACGTAACAAGCACGGAATACATGCGAACGCCGTTTTACCCGATGTATGAAACGTATCTGCGGTTCGGGATTACGTGGGAGTTTTTGAATTGAGTACTACCCGCGAATCTACACTAATCGTTATCGAGGGGCTTTGTGTAGATTCGCAGGAAAAATAATTAAATCTTATAAAACCATTATATAAACTATTTTATCATGTCCCAGATCACTATTTCAGTTTTCGGAAGTGCATACCCAACCGAGGGTACCCCCGCATACGAAAATGCACGAATGATCGGTGAGATTATAGCTGACGAGGGTTGGACGGTCTGCAATGGCGGATACGGTGGTATTATGGAAGCAAGTGCACGGGGCGCCGTCGAAGCGGGCGGCAAGGCCATCGGGATTACAAGCGAATACTATAATTCAACGGCGAATAGATTTATATCCGAAGAGATAAGAACAAAGAACGTCGTCGAACGACTGTTGCGGCTCATTGAGCTTGCGCAGGGCTATATAGTTCTGCCCGGCGGTACCGGTACACTTGCCGAGTTGGCAACGGTCTGGGAATATATCAACAAAGGTGTCATTACCCCGAGACCGGTCGTTATAGACAAAGAATTCTGGCAGCCGGTCGTCGAGACGATCAAAAACGCATTGATCGAGGAAGGCAAACGCGACCGGACGTCTCATATCCAGATGTTTGATACGCCGGAGGAAGCGGTGGAGTTGCTGCGGGAAAGATTGTGAACAAGATTCAGAGATCAGAGGTCAGAAACCAGAGGTCGGTAATGTGAGGTACACCTGCCATTGGAGTTCTGATGTCTGACCTCTGATCTCTGACATCTGGTTCTATACTATTCATCAATTACTAAAAAAATATGCATTCAAATAAATACTCAACTTTCGAAACAAAGATAACCGTCCGGCCGGACGATATTGATATGAACCAGCATGTGCATAACTCACGATACCTGGACTTTGTATTGTTTGCGCGCTACCAGCAGATGCGGGATAATTATAAATTTCCGATGGAGGAATTTCTCGATAAAGGGTACGGCTGGGTGGTGAAAAATTGCTGGATTGAATATAAACGTCCGCTCTTTCTCGGAGATGAAATTACGGTACGAACCGGCGTGCTCGAAGTAGATAGAACCGATGTAAAGGTAAAATTCGAAATCATACGTAACAAGACAAATAAACTTGCAGCGAACGGCTATTTTCTCTATACGATGATCAACACAAAAACCGGACGTGCTGAGGTGATACCGGATTGGGTTATCGAGAGGTATAGTGTATAGAATCCCCGGTCTTTCCGACGATAAAAATCAGCGCGCCAAGCACAACACCGGAAACATTAGACAAAATATCCATCACATTGAACGATCGGTGAGGAAGAAAAAGTTGGACCCCTTCCGAGGTCAGGGCAAGCAATAAACCCGCCGAGAGCCATAGAATTGCTTTTTTAAACCGGACGTTACCCGTTAATCTTTGTTTATTGAGGTACAACCATACCAGTACCATCCATGGTATAAATATCATCATGTGCTTGAGGTTATCGGCGCTCACATCTTCGATATACAATTGATTGGGCGCAACAGGGGAACCGGTCGGGATGATATGAAGGAGAAATACAATTATAGCGTATATGAATATTATTTTTTTATAGCTGCCGATAGTGAGCATTATGTATTAACTATTATCCCAACCTCTTCCGTTTATTCAGATATTGAAACAATGCAACATCAAAGGGCGTTGCTGTATCGAGCAGGACATAATCAACCGCCTGTTCACGGCATTCCCGCTTATAACGGTCGAGAAAGCGGCGCATCTCATCCTGATATGCTTTTTGAATGTGATACGGCTGTGTGGTCATTTTTTCCTCGGTTTCCATATCTTTAAAAACGGCATCTCTTCCGAAAGCGAATGAGCGTTCCGACGGATCGAGCACCTGCATAACGATCACTTCGTTACGGTTATGACGAAAATGTTTGAGCGCACCGAGCACTTGTTCCGGATCATCGAAGAGGTCGCTGAAAATAATCACCAGTCCCCTCCGTTTTATCCGCTCCGCCATCCGGTGCAGTGAAACTCCCGTTCCGGTTTTGTTGAGGGGCTGTGTTTCAACGAGAGTTTTAAATAACATTTTCAAGTATGATTGTTTTGAGCGGGGAGGTAAGTACGAACGTATGTTTTCATCAAATATACCCAGTCCGACGGCATCACGCTGCCGTACCATCAGGTATGCAAGCGCGGCGGCAACCGATGTCGCATATTCATATTTTGTCGGATGTTGCTCCGTCCGGAAAGCCATCGAACGGCTGGCATCAACAATAAGATAAGTTTTTAAATTGGTTTCTTCCTCGTATTGTTTTATGTAATATCGATCGGTCCTGCCGAAAACCTTCCAGTCGACATGTTTAATATCATCGCCGGGCATATATTGCCGGTGCTCTGCGAACTCAACGCTGAAGCCGTGATACGGGCTCCGGTGAAGTCCGGCTATAAATCCTTCCACCACAAGTTTTGCCCGAAGTTCAAGATTTTCGATCCGGGATATAACATCGGGTTGGAGTATTGTTTGCTGTGCTGTCGTCATTATTCTGTTTCTATTAATTCTAACGTTTCACAAATAAATTCCCACGCTTCATCGACGTGCCGTTCTTCTACTTCGGTCTGGCCTATAACGAGGCGGATAACATACGCACCATCCAAACGAGTATGGGTGGCAAACAATTTACCGGATGCATTGAGATGACCGAGGAGTTCTTCATTTATTGTGTTTATTTTTTCCAGATCATCGAGCTCTTCCGGCCGGTATCTAAAACATATCGTATTCAGCGGAACCGGCGCCATCAATTCAAATTCGGTAGAGTTATCGATTGTTCGTGCAAGCTCCTGTGCCATTTCAATATGACGCCTGATCTTTTTCTGCAAGCCCGAAAAGCCATAGTGACGGATCACGAACCATAATTTTAAAGCTCTAAAGCGCCGGCCGAGCTGTAGTCCCCAGTCGCGATAATTCTTTACGGGCTCATCTTCATTCGTTTTAAGATACTCGGGTAATATTTCAAACGTCTTGACGAGTGCCTCCGGATCCTGAACAAAATATGCGGAACAATCGAAATTTGTAAACATCCATTTATGCGGATTGAACACAAACGAATCGACGTGTTTAATGCCGTCAATCATCCAGCGATATTCCGGAAGTACTAATGCCGTACCTGCATATGCTGCGTCAACATGCAGCCACATATTAAACTTTTCGGCTATATCACCGAGCTTTTTTATTGAATCAATCGCCGTCGAACCGGTTGTACCGAGCGCGGCAACTACCGCAAGCGGAACATACCCTTTCTCAATATCATCTTCGATTTGATTATGCAATCTGCCGGAAGCAATCGCATACGTATCATCGACCGGTATCCGGCATAAGTTTGCAGAACCGAGACCGATCACTTTCACCGCTTTTTCTATCGATGAATGACTTTCAGACGAGCAATATACGATGTGCTTACGTTGGGAATACAAACCTTTTTTATTGGTCTGAAACTCCGAACGCTTTTCACGTGCCGTCAACAATGCGCAGATAGTCGCCGTCGATGCTGTATCCTGGATAACACCGGTAAATGTTTCCGGAAGTCCGATCATATCGCGCAGCCACTCCATAACCCGCTCTTCGAGTTCCGTAGCTGCCGGCGAAGTTACCCAGCTCATGCATTGGGTTCCGAGCGTTGCGGTAAGCATCTCGGCAAGCACAGATATACGGCTGCTGTTTGCCGGAAAGTAAGCAAAGAATTGAGGGTGCTGCCAATGCGTTATACCGGGTATAATTACATCCTGAAAATCATGAAATATTTTTTCAAAGGGTTCACCTTCTTTCGGCGGATGTGCCGGTAGTTTGTGCAGAATATCGCCCGGTTTGGACTGAGATTTTACAGGATATGATTCGATATCATCCAGATAGTCTGCCATCCAATTAACAAGCTCGTATGCATATTTCCTGAATTCTTCAGAGTTCATGGCCGACTCATATATATTAATATTCTCGAAAACCTCTTGTTAAAATATAAGAAAAATGTAGAAGAAAAGGGAGAGGGGCATTATCTGATAGCTATATTAATATCCAACCCTGCTTCGTTTGTGGTCATACCGGGTGTGCGTGATCCTTCATCATTCGGGGAGACTTTCGAATACCGGTAGAAAATTGATGCAGTAACGCGTTGACTCAATACATACCGGACCCGGGGTTCAAAACTTGTCCGGGTTGCACCATCATCGACCTGTCCCTCACCGTCACCGCGAAGCGCTTCTGTATTAAAGCGAACCCGTTCATTACGTGAGAGGGAATAGGTCATACTTATATCAATATCGTTGCTCAATGATAAACCGAATAACGGCATCGAAAAACCGCGCCGGCCGTAAGAAGCGGTGAATGAAACTTCCTGAGTAAGACTCTTAACAATTATCCGTGATGAATAATTGAGATCGTAATTGGTGGATGTATTATACCGGGCATTTGCGGTAAGATTACCTTTCATAAACTCTTTGAACGTCAGGTTTAAACCGACAAGAGGATTGAATCCCATCGTGATCCTCTGCATTTCCGTTTGTCGGCCGCTGCCATCGGAGCGCTCTCTCCATCGTTGTGTGTAATTCGAGGAATATGCATGATCGAGCGATACCCGGCGCGCCCAGTTTTCAAATATTCCAAGACGCTCCAACCCCTCCCATCTAAAATTCCAATTCACCCTTGGAAGTGCATCACCGAATATGCTTCTCAGCAGCGAGAACGATTCCATACCTTCTTCAAACGCATCCGATAACATCTCACCTTCACTTCGCTCATCGGTTGGATCGTTTACAGCTTTCTGAAATATACTTATCACATCATCAAGGTTGCCGCCCAGCATACTCACCCCGGGAAACGAAGGCAGGGTAAAAAATGAACGCTCAATGTCACCCGCTTGGTTGACGCTGGTAATTTCAGGGACGCCGTGAGAGTCGGTTACCAAACTGTGATTACGATTAAAACTCCAGGAGTAATTCCAGTTTAATTCAATCCGGGCGCCCTGCCAGAGTTGCCGTTGTGTTCGTACGGTAACTCTGTTTGTTTCCGAGAAGCTATCCATAAGACTTCCGTTCGGGGCACGCAATTCCGCAGGCGTCGAGGCAAGCCCGAGTTGATATCGCCGAGACGGTCCGTGTTGAAGTTCCGGATCGCCGCTGAACGGCATTTTACCCCAGAAATTACCGAGTCCGGTTCCACCAACCAAACCGCTGTTTTGAATATTTTGATTTTGATTAAAACTAATCGATACACGGTCATAATCCAGGAACGGTACCTTTATCAAATATTCGAGTGCCTGTCTGATAGCTGCAAAACCGGTTACAGAGTGGTCTTCATCTTCCATCTCTTCGTCTGTATCTTCTTCCTCCTGTTGCTCCGGCTCACCGCGTCCTCTTCCGCGTTGACCCTGTTGTGGTCTTCCGCGCGCCGGCTGCTCTTCAACACCGAATATCTGGTTGCCGAGATCTTTCAGGTTTATCGTCATCGAAGCATCCAGCCGCGCATTGACACCGGAGCTTCTACCGAGTGTTTCCTGAGACAGGTTGCGTGTCCACCGATAACTTGCACTGTATCCTGTATTGAATTCGAAAAACCGGTTTATACCCCATAGCGAAGGCAGCCGGGGTCTGGTATCAAGACGGACTTCCTGAGTATAATTATTATCGATGCCGAAATTGAATAAACCCGGACCACTTACAATATCACCCACAATATTCGAAAATGGTCGTTGACGATCATTCTCGTCGAGTTCAAGATGGACAAGCGAGCTTGCTATATTCAGTCGATAGTCAAGCGATGGATTAATAAAAGCATTCTCAACAAAGCGCCAGTTAAACGACATATTACGATTACCGGTAAAGTTCCGTCGAGTCGGCCTTTCAGTGGAACCATTTCCGTTACGTTCTCTTAATCGTTCGTTGGTGCGATTACGCTGGACATTGATACCGGTATTAAAGTTTGCCGGAGAATAGAAAATCCTGACATCTTTATAGTGATCAAGTAACGGCACGCCATCAAACAGGTCTTCAAACGGCTGCCAGTAATTATTGCGGCTGAAAGAAAGTTGATACGTGGAGCGTGCCTGCCACGACCAGCTTTCACGCCGTTCGATCGTCGGACTGCGGTCACGCGTCTTATTATAATTAAAACTAAATCGCAGATTGTTTATCGTTTCGCGTAAATACCACCGGTCAGTGGGTACCTGAACTCGAATATTCGGTGCAGTGTATGAATCCGTCACACGAACCGTTTGCGATCTGAGCCGAATATCCTCAACCATACGCTGCGCTTCATCCGGATCCATACCTGATTCTTCAAGCTGTTCGCGTTGCCGTTCCATAGCACCGGATATAAGTATATCGGTATTGGGAATATATTGCGGATTAACGATACTCTCAGTGCGTGAATAATTTATCGGCAGCTCGGTACCGCGCTGCCATTCTTCGGGCAGAAACTTCTGCAGCGAAAAGCTCGCTCCCATCTCCCAGTTACGACTTGTTTGGCGTGAACCGAATTGCCGGTCAAGCCGGTGAAAATTCGGGTCTGTTTGCGACATATTGAAACGCACATTACCAAAGTCGGCGAGATTAATTGAGGAGCTGACACGGTACGCCCAGCCGGATGTATTATCAACATCAATGAGGCGCATTTCATTTATCCACACCTGACCGCGTAAGGGTCTTCCCCCGCGATTATCATCACCTGGATTAGCAATTCCAACAGACATATATCTGATTTGTGTCAACGACGGATTCCCCCTAACCCGGTATTCCGCGTTGGGAGGTCCACCATCGACAGGTATAGCAGGTATTGTATCGTTAACAGTTTTCGTTGATGTGAGATGAGCAAAATCAATATGAACAAAATTATTTTGATGCCAGCCGGGCCAGATTGGCTGCCGATATTCATAATAATTTGATGTGTCGGCCCCGAAACGTATAAAAAATTCTGCATCGTAATCAATGTTGGTTCCGTCGTCAAACACATTCCAATCGAGATCGCCATGAACAAACATCCGCATTGATTGGTAATTAAACATATCGAGTGAACGGCCCGGGAAATAACGAAACGCCTGCCGACTATCGGCCGGATGAAGATCGTTGACAGTGAGCACCAACGATTGCTCATTTCCTTCAATTACTTCACCATCGGGCAAACGGTCACGAGGCGGACGTACACCGGGCGGAGAGTAATATTGCGGATTTTCCTGTTTATTCAAAACCGAAATAACCATCGTGTTATCGTCCCGTATCTCTTCTTCCCATTGGTTACCGGTAAATGAAAAATCGGCAATACGTATATGGATGTCATCATCAAAACCTGAGAACCATACCCGGAAAAACTCGATATTATTTAATGATGGATTACCAATCGGCGGATCTTCATACTGCCGGATCGGAATACGAAACTGGTACCAGCCGTTATGACCGCCGCCGACAATATATGGATTATCATTAAGTGCATTTGTTGTATCAAGACTTACCGCATATTGAAAGTAACTATTGGTAAGATCAACGATACCGTTACGATTTAAATCTTCGGTATCCGGCAGATAACCGGCCTCGGTTTGAGCATTACCTTCAACACCGGTAACCCCGGAATAATCACCATGCCTCGGCGGTTGATAATTGTCACCCGATGGGTCTTCACTGATTGCATCGTAAAACGGTGTGCCCTGATAATGCTGTATCCAATCTGCAAAAACTTCCCGTTCCTCTTCTGTCGGAATACCGTCAAGTCCGACATCCTCACCTTCATTCAGCACACCGGTTGGATTTCTTCCCGTACTACCGTCCTCCTGATGGATACCATTGACACGATTGGCACGCAGACGGTCTTCATATATTATCCGTTCACTTACCTGTCCCATATCGATATACATTTTACCGTCCCGTGCATCTCCGTCGATGCGTGCCCAGAATTCTATGAAGTTAAGATTTTCATCGACCAGATTCTTGGTCGAACCCGTCAACGCCCGCATCATACCTCCCCAGGAATTACGCGGATTATTGTAAATGGTCTCCATAAGATCCCAGGAGTAATTATATTCACCACGCTCACGCGGTTTATATTCCACGTTTAACACCTGTACACGTTCTTCACCGCGTTGCACCTGTCGTTCAGGCCATATATCGGTAATCAATGTAACTTCATCGCTGGTCAACGAGTTATACCAAATTGTATTCGCTTTATGCTGGACCATAGAGTCAGCCGGAACTTCACCTAACTCGCGGGTATCCACAGGCGGGCTTGCATAATTCCAATTTCCATAGTTGACGCCGATCGGAACGCTGCGCCGCGATCCTTCGAAGTCGTCGATGTATGCAACGCCCTTCCCCTCGTCCATCTCAACGGTTGAAGCTTTTGTGTTACGGTTTGGTCTGATATATGCAGCTTCACCGCTGATCTGAAGATTCGATTCAGCCATTGAATTGAAAAACGGCAGTTTATTCATTGCGTCGGTTACAAAATTTACCGGTAAACGCGTCCGGCCGTCGATACCGAAAATTGCATTGCTTACCGGCTCCTCACCAACACGCACCTTATCGGCAAGTGTTTCTTCGCGCATGCTCATCATGGTGAAATTAATGTCGGTATTCCGGCCAAGCGGTAGCTCACCCCGTAAACCGAGCAGTGTCTTCGAGGCAATCTGGAACAACTCGTTTTGTTCATAAGTAATCCTTAGATCGGCACCCGGCTGCATCGCCGCATCGCTGCGAAGGGTTATCTGACCGAGCATATAATCAACGGTGTAATCGGTTCCCTCCTCCAGACGCTGGCTGCCGAGATATACTTCCACGCTTCCTTCGACAACATTAAAACCGAGATTATAGGATGAAGCGACCGAGGAAGAATATTGGCCGCGGACCCTGAATCTGTCTTTTTCATTACGCGCCCGGGCTGCAGATCGCGTCGTATCGTATATCTCCGGATATCGATATTCGCCGAGACCGGCTTCGGCAAGTTTATCGTCGAATGGGCGTAACGACGGGAATATCAACTCACCACGCGCGGGATCAATTGTAACCCCCGGCCGCCAATCGAATCTGTTATCGGGTGTGGGCGCACCGGCCTCATCGGTTTGATCGAGACCGAATACTTGAAGCAGCGGTTGCCCCTCAAGTTCATCGGTTGAAGTCTGTCCGGGAACATTGTATTCGATCCGCAGCTCAAAGCCTTCTTTTTGTAAATTCCTGCCGCCGATCGGATAGATATTTCGAAGCTGCAACTGCCACGCATCCCGGTATTGTGGCTGCAGATTACGCGGCCGCACAAGTTTCAGAACTATCCTGCTCGAATCATCGTCTACATTGGCAACAAAATCTCCATATTCATTTCCATCGGCACGACGATATGCCACAGCGATCGCCTGATCGTCTGAAAGTTGTTGACGCATCGTCAACCTGCCGGTTCGTGTGCTGATATCGTAGTCTTCACCCTGGCGAAGCATAACAAACTGACCGATCTCTATCTCGCCAGAAATGCCGGATTCAATATCCCCCCACTGTGCATCATCATACCCGGTTGTCGGCCGCGGCGGTAAATCGATATGTGCAGTTACAGGACGTTCGTTAACATCGGTAATAACCCCGCTTCGCGTAACCCACACTTCAAGGTCTGTAATTTCGAGCTGGGGATTATATTGCGGTTCGAGTTCCATTGCCGGTTCAAACCACTCTATGTAATCATTATCGATGAAATAATGATTTCGCGAATAATCATACGGCCGGATTTCAAAATCCTGTTCTTCTGCACCGCCGCTGAGGGTCAGCTCTTCAGACCTTCCTTTTTGCTGCGATGCAACGGCGGTCAACCTCATCGGGCCGAATTGCAGATTGGATTTTATACCGAATAATGCCTGGCTGCTTCCGATAAATTGTGTCGGTGTCTGGAGTGAAACGTTACCGGCCTCGATGCTTTGAATAATCTCATCCTCATATCCGTCATACCTGATACTGAGCTGGTTCTCATATTCAAAAGAACGCTGCGTGTCCCAATCTGCGTTAATATTGAGTTTATCGCCGACGAGACCATCGACGTTTATTTGGACATCCTGTTTAAAGTCCGGTTCATTGCGCGTTTCGTTAAGCCGTGACAATGAGGTTTGGTCGGACGATTGCCTTCTGAAACCGGCGCGGATATCAACGGCTCCCGATATATTCAAACGAATACCGGGTTCGCCGAATATATTCAACACCGGATTAGGCGGAACGGGAATATCGATCGTCGTTATATCACTAATAAAATCACCGAGATCAGCTTCACTCTCCTCACCGTATCCAAACTCATAGGCATATGCAAGCCGCTCCCAACCTTCCCGGCGAATGGAACGTGAACGTGTTTGGATATAATCTTCCATCGACATCGTTACAGGTATTTTAACATCCTTATCGTCAACCGTTTCCCGCACGGTCACATTGCGGCCAAGCGAATCGAGTTCAACGATCCGGTTATAGACCTGATTTCTGTTCTCAAGGAACAACGGATGACGCCGTTTGTTGTTTTGTGAGAATGATGCATACGGTACATCTTTACGGCGATACCGGAAATGTTTTATTCGGGCAGATGAATCGGTAGGTGCGAGTAAGCGCTCTTGAAGTTCCTCCCGCGTCAGTGTAGTATCGGTTACCTCATCTGCAACCTCTCTATCCCGCTCCCTTCTTGTTACTTCTCTTCGCTCGCGCACACGTGCGGGCCTGCGGTCAATATCTTCATAGATGACCTCAGTTGTATCCTGCGCCGCGACGGTATCATTTTCAGAAACCTTCGAGAATGCTAATGTGTTTGCTTGAATAGCGGGGTGACCGGAGAGCAGATATAGAAAAGCAATAAAAAGGGCAATGACACCCACCGGACCCACTTTTCGCAAAAGGGGTAGAAAGATTGATCCCTTGGAAAATTCCACAGCGTCTTATTCGCTCGTATTGTTGCTATGTTACTAATATGAGAACCGCTGAACGGATCTCACTGTGTTAATTATACGATACCAATATCCCGGGGATCATCCTTCAATAATATTGCGAAAATGAATCATTTATAGCACTAAATTAGCAAAATCGATACTTAATAGCAAGACCTAAGCGAAGAAATTTGATTGTGAGAAAACCGAAATATTGGTATATTATAGGGAGATGATAATTGATCGATACATACTGAAAGCGCACATAGCGCCATTTTTTATGTCTCTCTTTGTGCTGACAGGCATTTTCATCCTGCAATTTATGATGCGGTTTATAGACCATCTTGTCGGCAAAGGGCTCGGGATCAGTGTCATTCTTGAGGTAATTGCCACAAACCTGGCGTGGATGCTCGTGCTTGCGGTCCCTATGTCGGTTTTGATTGCGACCCTGATGACATACGGCACTATGTCTGCAAATAACGAAATTACCGTGATGAAATCCAGCGGAATTTCGGTGTATCGAATGATGTCGGCACCGTTAATTATCTCTGTGCTGCTTGCCTTCGGATTGATGGAATTCAACAACCGGATACTCCCCGATGCAAATCACCGGGCAAAAACGCTCGGTATCGATATACGCCGTGCGCGCCCCACCCTTTCGCTTGAACCGGGAATATTTTCTCAGGAAATTAAAGGGTATACCCTCATTGCACGTAAAAATTATGAGGAGACAAACGAACTGGAAGGTCTTACCATCTACGATCATAGCGAGCCGGATAAAAATATTATCATTTCCGCAGAGCGGGGGTTTATCGCTTACGGACCGGATTTCGCGTCGCTGATACTTGATCTTTATGACGGTGAGATTCATGAGACCTCGACACAAAGTGATAACAAGGAATATAGGCGCGTTAAGTTCAACCGTCACCGGGTACTCATTCCGTATGATGGCTATGACTTTGAACGTACTGCAGATAATATATTTCAGCGGGGCGACCGCGAGCTAAGTGCACAGGTAATGCTCGAACGAGTGGATAGTCTTCACTCGCTCAACAATCGTATAATGTCGGGGATCAACACTCGTATCGAGAGATATCACATATCATTACAAACCGGAGATCTGGAACATCTTCCCCCGACATTACCCGCATACGAAGAAGATCCGTATAAAGCGAAAGTGCAGCTTGCACTTTCACGCGCCCGCTCGCTCAAATCATCAATAGAATCCGATATGAAGCGTTTAGAAAGCAACAAACGGCGTATCGATCGATACATGGTGGAGGTACATAAAAAATATGCAATCCCGGTCGCCTGCATAATATTTATTTTGATCGGAGCACCGCTGGGTATAATGACCCGCAAAGGCGGATTCGGCGTTGCAACCGGCATCAGTTTAGGATTTTTTCTACTCTATTGGTCATCCCTTATCGGTGGTGAAAAACTTGCCGACCGCGGATTTATTAGTCCGTTCATTGGCATGTGGGCTGCGAATGTATTACTATTCCCCGCAGGTATATATCTGACCATCAGAACGCAAAAAGAGCGTCTGATAATCAACTGGAGTAAACTGCAAAAAATTGTTCCCAAAACGTGGCGTGTCGAACCACTGGAGGATGAGATTCACGGTGATCAGCAATGAAGTTGATTGACAGATATATAATCAAGCAATTTCTCTCACATTTCTTCTTTGCACTTGTAGCAATTATAATGATTTTCATCATTATTGATTTGATGGAAAATGTGGATGACTTTATCGATGCGGGTACAGCGGTCAACGTCGCGATTGCATATTACATTTATTTTATCCCCGAGATGATCAAATCGATGATACCGGTGGCTATGCTGCTGTCGAGTTTATTTACGACCGGAAAGCTCGCCAGTCAGAATGAGCTTGTTGCTATGAAAGCCGGCGGTGTGAGTTTATATCGATTTATGATACCGTTTCTTGCAATTGGTATTATTGTGACCGGGTTTACAATATATTTTAACGGCTGGATTGTACCGCTTGCCAATAGTGAAAAATATCATATAGAACGCGAACATCTCGCGAAAGGCACCAGAACGGATACCGATCGTTACAATATTTTTATCCAGGATAGTCCTGTTAGATTTTTATCACTTGGTTATTATGATGAATCAACTCGTTCGGTATCACGGGTAAGTATCCAGGAATTCTCAGACACCAATCTTGCTGTAATGGCCCGGCGATACGATGCAGCGCGTATGGAGTGGGACAGCGAAGAGCGGATATGGACACTCCATCGCGGTACTGTACGCGAGTTTTCTGAATATACCGAACAGATGGAAACGTTCGACCGGTTGCCGATGGAAAATCTTTTCTTCAACCCCGAAGACATTGCAAAGAAACAACTTCAACCCGATGAAATGAACTACTTCGAGCTGCGCGAATTCATCCAGTCTCAGCGGAGGGCAGGTCAGCAGACAGCCCGGTGGGAGGTGGATTATTACTCTACGATCGCCTTTCCCTTCGCAAGTTTGATCGTTATACTTTTCGGAGTTCCGTTCTCCGCGCAAAAGCGACGCGGCGGTATGGCACTGCAATTTGCCGTAGGTGTGCTTATTACGTTCCTCTATATGGCATTTATGGAAATAACTTCAACATTCGGACAGAGCGGACAATACAATACGCTGCTTATGGCCTGGCTGCCGAATTTGTTTTTCCTCGGCGCCGGGTTGATTAATTTACTGAGGGTTAGGAAATAGTTTCCGGTTTCCTGTAACCAAGATTATACAATTGTAGATATTGAGGTGATTGACAAACTGAAGACTCGAAACTGAAAACCGTTTCTTAAAACCCTACCTGCAGCTTCACAACCGGTACCAGCCGGTCACCGTAAATATCATCACGATTTTCTATATCAATTGCCAGGTGAGTTTGGTTAAAACTGTGGGCAAGATACGCCGCATGAAATGCACTGATAAAGTGATTTAAAAAGACCGCAACAGCCGCAGTGTGTGCACGTGAATAGAGAGTGTTTGCATAACCTCGTTTACTTGAGTAGAATGAGAACATCTCTGAAATATCATCAAAGTATGCATTCCGTTCCGCCTGGATTTCATTGTCATCCGGGTTGAAGTTTCCGATGGGATCAGAATCTTCCCAGCCCCGTGTATACTGCGGATACTTACCAATGAGTTCGTAATATTGCTGGGTATCGAATGGTTCGAGTCGATGTGAAAATTGCGCAATCGCGGCTTCGATAGCATGAATTTCGCTCCAATTGACACGCTCCCACGGGTTTTTTGATTCGTCAGGATCTATGGTAATAGGACTTGCGGATGTTAAATCCAGCCAATAAATATTTAACCATTGAGCATATTTGGTCACATCCCAGTTTTGATTTGCATATCTTTCAAAACGCGCAGTCTGATCATCCCCCCTGCTGTCATAATGAAAATAAAATGCCCACGAGGTTACCTCTAATCCAAAATGTGCAAGTCCGCGCCACCATCTGCCTGCATAAACCTCGCCGGCGCCGGGCACCGCCGCCGACATAACTGCAGCGAGGAGCGGTGATTTTCTGCTCACATTATTCCCGTTATTAACAGCGGATGTATTCTCCATATTATTAAGGAATGAACCGGTATGATATTCGATTACATCGCGGTCGAAGATCATATGGTTGATATGCTCACGTGTATCCTCAGGATCGGTTGCAAGGGATACCGACGGCAATAATAATAAAAGCATGATATATTTTATCTTTTCCATAGAGACCCCGTTCCTAAATCAAACCCGAAAAGAATGCCGAAATAAAAATTCCATTGTTTACCGTATGTTACCGGCTCGTTACGAAATACGCGGGTGAACTCATCGAAGCCGTACGCCGCGCTAAAAAATATACGTGTCGGATATGAATAAAATGAAAACGATTCGAGACGGAGCTCAAAACCGACATTGCGTTTAAGCTCATCAACACCCGGGAATGCCCCGGTCCACGCGTCACCCACATCGGCAAACACCGAACCGTATAATCGTTCAAACTGCATCTGCGCGATCCTGAAATCTATTCCTTCTAAAATCGAAAACCGATACGTCAGATTAAGCGATGCATACTCGTTGCCGCCCAGCGAATAAAACGGATATCCTTGCATGCCCATCAACCCGCCGATATAAAAGTTGAAGAAATCATCAACCGTTTTACCCAGGATCGAACCACTCCTGAGTCGCGCCGTTAATGTTTGATAGCGCGATAAACGATAATGCTCGCGCCACTCGCCCTCTACACGGTGAAAGCTCGGTCTATCGTAATCGGTAAATAGAATATTCTCTTCCTCGTCGTATTCCAATTCGGGATTATACTTATTGAATTCATATCCGTATCGCAATTGAATGAATCTGCCGACCGGATTGATCGCCGTTTGAATTGTGGGAATTATACCGCGGTGGGTCAATTGTGCCTGCAGCGTGTTGCCGACAAGATACAACTCGCCGAAAGCTCCGACAAGATTATTGGTCTCCGGTATGAGAAAGCTGCCCACATCATACCCGTATCGACTGTGCCGGTACATAAGCTCCAGCTCATTCGAAGGGTTAAAAATATGGTCTTTTACAATGACGTTAAACTCGGTAAGGTTGTAGGTAACATCGACATCTATTTTCAAATCCTCCCGCAGGTCAACCAGTGCATCGGTTTTACGGGTTATATTATATATTTCAAACGAGATATCGGGATACCAGCCGGCTAATGAGAACGGCGGCAGGCCGGTATTCCATTCGAATATCGCAAACAGATCACGCTCTAACCGACGGTTGATTGTCGCTCCCGCAAAGAGCGCATGGTGCTCCAGGATATCGCGGGTCATCATATACAGGCCGGGTTTTATCATGTCGGTGAAACCGCGTTCGGGAATATAGTTATCAAACCGTATCAACGGTACAAGCATCGTGTTGGTAAACACCGAGGAGTAGTTATCCGGATCATACTCGGGTACATCCCGGTCGTCATAATTGCGCAGCCGGTTCCAGTCGATGCCGCTCTCGTCGGTTCCCGGATTATAAGCAGCGTGAATACTTTCATCAAACCAGGCCGGTTCGCCTGCTATATAGTGCTTGCTCTCATCGACGGGATCTAAATCGTTATACCACGCAATTTTATATCCACTCGATTGATACGATGCATACACCAGCATCCCTTCGCTCACCGACGGCATAAACGCACCCCCCAGCACATTAGTGATCCTTTCCGAACTTTCATTTACGCGGTTAAAGCGATAAATGTTAAAGATACCCGTTTTATCGGATGCGTAGTAGATATGTATTCCGTCGGGGGAATACGACGGATCACGGGCATCATATT
>SKXH01000129.1 GCA_007128495.1 Bacteroidota bacterium | reverse complement strand
TTATAGGTAATGATCGTGTGATCTTCAAATCCGTCGGCGTTTGGTGAGAAGGGATTCGGATGAACGTCGATGCTTGCTGTGGTAACGGGTGTATCGGTGAACAAGCTGTTATGTTCGCCCGGTGTCCCGCCGCGGGGATGTGCAGTGGTGCTCCAGTTGTTTGCTTCCTGTGATTCAATATGGGGGGAAATGCGTTCAAGCGAGCGGCCGCGGGTTTCGGCAACATCCAGATGATGCCAGGAAGGATCGTATGCAACCGAATCGACGACCGAACCTGATGGATCAAGAAGCATGACATCATCTCCTAACGACGATAATCCAAGTGTGACTCTATTGGCCGTGATAATGTGTGCCCCGGCATCGTTTACATTAAACCATTCGAAGATAGAGGAATCCGCAGCAAGAACCGCAAACGCTCCTGATTCAAGAATGAGTGTCGTATCGCTCAATGTATACTGATTGATCGAACCGCCCGGCGTTTCCCGGTCACGGATCGACCATTGATAAAGATCGATCCCGGAATTGCCTGTATTATAAATCTCCACAAACTCCGGCTGTCCGTCTCGGGTGTGAAAAAGTATTTCATTGATGACCAGAGTTTGTGCCGGATAGCGGATAAATATTTCTTCCTCTATTATGTTGTTTTCCGGTTGGAGATCGGGAAGGTATTCCGCCTCTGCGCGAAGGAGAGAATATCCTGCAGGCAGATCGGTTGTCTGAAACGCAGCTATTGTTGATTCCGAAGGATTGAGTTGTCCGCTGAAATTATACATTCCGATATGTTCCGGATCATCGTCCATTGTGTTCTCAAGCCAATAGAGATTGACGTTAAAACCGGCAGCAGGATGGAGCCCTTGATTCCGAACCGAAAGATCGATGAGTACTTCCTCACCGGGATGGGGAAGTTCAGGTGTGATATCCAGTCCGGTAAGTGCGATGTCGTGATCGAGTCGGGCTGTCGCCTCGAATGAGTCAAAACGAATAGTACCAGTCGAACCCGTTCCGTCTCCCGTGAGTCGAAAACGAATATACAATATATCGGTATCCGAGAGCGATTCGTCGAGCATGATCGTTCGTTCCACATAGTCGGTTTCACCGGGATGGGTGAACGATGCGTACGTATGGAATTGTTCGCCCCTGTCGGTTGAAACATCGACATACATCGTTGCATCGAATGTTCCGGTTCTCCGCTCATAAAACGTGAGGTGTTGCAAAATTCCGCCCGATACATCGAAAGGAGGGAGAATAAGATATTGCTCACGTGTTGCATTCGAATAGATGATGGCTTGTTCACCCTCACGCACAATGCTTGATGTCAAAGATGCATCGGGTGAATTTTGGTGAAAGCTTGTCCGCCATTGAAGAGATAATTTGTCATCATTAAAATCGAACCATTCATTCCACGGGTATGTTCGAACCGGATCCGACACATGGATATCACTTGATAAGGTAGTTTCCGATCCTTCATTTAGATCATAATCGACGTATGCCTGTAATGGATATACATTTTGAGGTAACGGTGAAACCGGTATACGATACACAGTAGAGTCACCGGGCGCTATCGCATCGAGTATGTGGATTTCTTCGATGACTTGTTCTTCATCGGATCTGACACCGACTGTAAAATCGGAGGCGGGTTCGAGGCCCGCATTCAGTATAGTTATTTCGGTATGAAAATGATCATCACTTGTTGGAAGCAGCGGCATTATCTCAAGATTGGTGATGCTAAGTTCGTGTGTATGCTGGACCGAAGCATCGATACGAATATAATCAAACCGGGCATTTGACGTCGCTCCGCCGACCTCGTGCGGTATGACCCGCCATCGGAAAACCACTGCAGATTCATCTAAAAGTTCCGGAGGAATGGGAATGGTAAATTCTTCTTCGCTGGTGCCGTTCCCTGTATAACGTGTTGTGCCAAGCGAATGGGGAAAGGTGTTACCGCCGTCGGTCGATATTGTAATTTCGATATCCGCCTGGAAAGTACCTGTCCGTCTTTCATGAAAAACAAGTACTTCAGGCCGGTAGTTTGTAAAGTCGATAACGGGTGTTTTCACGTATTGCTCAACGCCCGGATGCCAGACGGTTAGCCAGTTGTTACCTCCAAGGGTGTTGGTTTGAAAATCGCCTTCTTCAAGGCGGTGTGTACTCGTTTCCCATCCCGCGGGGAGTGAAGGAGGATTAACCGATTCAAAATCCTCTATAAACGGGAATGTATCGATGACGACGTTCTCCTGACCTGCAGCCGTAAAGTATACTAAACCGAGGACGATCGTAATGGGCAATCGTGAGCGCATACTGCCTCCCTATTTCAGTTTACAGTTTGCAGTTTACTGTTCACAGTTTAAAGTTTACAGTTAATAAGTTACCAGTTAAGCGTAAACCGATAACTGAAAACTGGAAACTCAAAACTATTCAACCGATTTCTCAACCCACACTTCTACCAGGTTTAAAATAGTCTCTATCGATTTCTCCAGTCCTTTCACGGCAAGCCATTCCTGGCGGCTGTGGAAACTTTCGCCGCCGGTAAATATATTCGGTGTCGGTAAGCCACGTTCAGTAAGCCGTGCGCCGTCGGTTCCTCCCCGTATCGGTTTTAGATGCGGCTCGAGTCCGGCGCGCCGGATAGCTTCTTTCGCATATTCGGTCACACGCGGATCGTCGTCGAGCCAGTACCGCATATTGCGGTATGATTCCTGTATCTCAAGTTCTATCTCTGCACCGGGATATTCTTCCCGGAGTTCTTCTACGATCGTGCGAACGATCGCTTCCTTTTCATCCATTCCATCATCGTAAAAATCTCGTAACAGCATTCTCACTTCGGATGTATGTGTCGTTCCGTTCAATTGATTCGGATGTATATACCCTTCGCGGTCTGCTGTTCGTTCCGGGGAGATGTCCGGCGGCAGACGGTCGATGAAAGCAGATACAATTCGAATCGAATTGATCATTATATTCTTTGCATAACCGGGATGTATATCTCTGCCGGTTACTCTGACGATTGCCGTTTTTGCATTAAATGTTTCGTTGCTGATTTCACCCATTGTGCTGCCGTCTATGGTATAGGCAGCGTCTGCGCTAAACCGTTCAATATCGAAATACGCGATTCCCGTTCCGATTTCTTCGTCGATAGTAAATGAAACGCGAATATCGCCGTGTTGATATTTGTCGGGATTTCGAACGAGCGTCTGCAGTGCAGTCATAATCGATGCGATTCCCGCTTTATCATCGGCGCCGAGCAAAGTTGTTCCGTCTGAGGTGATAATGTCGGTACCGTGGTACAGTTCGAGCGATGGATTCTCTTCGACTTTGATCACCTGCGATTCATCGCCGGGAAGAACGATATCGCCTCCCTGATAATTCCGGTGGATGACGGGGTTGACATTTTTGCCGCTCACTTCGGGGGAAGTATCCATATGTGCCAGCAATCCGATAACCGGTACTCTATTATGTGCGGGATGATCAGCCGGGAGATTCGAAGGCAGTGTTGCCATAACAATGCCGTACTCGTCTATTTTGATATTATCCAATCCGAGTTCTTCAAGCTCTTCTGCAAGTATTTTGCCGAATTTGAGCTGTCCTTCGGTGCTGGGGACCGTTTCGGTATCCGGATCGGATTGCGTGTCGACTTGCACGTAGCGTATGAATCGTTCGACGGCGGTTTGATCGGGGAGATCTTTTGAGGATGCGTTATTGATCATGAGCATGGAAAGAAAAATAATTATCAGGTAGAAGGTTAATTTGTGCATTTCATTTCTCCGGTGAAAATCTATTATGTGGTTCTGTATGTTAAAAACAATTTCGTTTAGATTAATTTAACGCAGAGGCGCAGAGATCGCAGAGAAAAATAAGTCCGTACATACCCCTGCATCCATAGATATAAATATTATAAAAATTCTATATGATCTCTCATATCGTCTTTCGATAATAATTGATAAATGAGCAGTAATCCGAAAATAATGTCACCAATGTTTCTTTCTTTACTGATATATACAATTCCCGGATGATTATTATAACCGGGAGCTAACCGTAAAAAATCCGTATCATGAGTGATGACTACTCTGTTTTCCGAAGAAGCTTTCGAGAGGTGTTCATGGTCGCTCGCACTGAACATATCGGTATCATTAACCGTAAGAACATCAACACCCCGGGCTTGTAATCCTTTAATAACTGCCTTTGAGATATTTTCATCGGCATAAAATTTAATTTTCTCATGCATCTGAAGATGACTCTTTCAGACGTTGTGATATCTTTGAGGTATATTTTTTTTGTAGTTCCCGCACATATTGTGCATCATCAGTTATCTCCCTGTCGATTTGTTCACGATTGTCAAAATAATATGCCAATGCATCGTGAATCTCGGCAAGTTGCAGGTCGTTCGATGATGCTATTTCATCCGGCGATAAACCAAAACGCTCATGCCAAATGACAATATCATGTACCGTTATGCGGCGTCCTTTTATTCGGGGTTTGCCGCCTTTTATATCCGGATTGATATCTATGTGTCTGTGCATAGTTTAATATGTAGATTATATACAATTGAGTGTATGACACTTAATGTACTAATTTTTGCACTATATTGTCAATTTCCGGAAAAGTACATTCCGTCTCAAGCGCTTTTCTCAGTTTCTGTAAATATCTGCCCCGTGATATACTCACCGCGCCGAACTGCTCCATTACCGGTGTCATCATCTGTATGTCGAGCAGGGTAAATCCTGCAGCGCTCAGATGCTGCATCAATGCTGTCAGTGCAACCTTTGAGGCATTCGTTTTCCGGTGAAACATCGACTCGCCGAAGAACGCACTGCCGAGGTGTACACCGTATAAACCGCCGATGAGAATTTCACCTTCCCATACCTC
>SKXH01000136.1 GCA_007128495.1 Bacteroidota bacterium | reverse complement strand
ATACGGAGGTATATATGTCACCTTTTATAGGCGAGGTTATCGGTACAATGATCCTTATAATCTTCGGCAGCGGCTCGGTTGCAAACGTCTTATTGAGCAAATCGAAAGCACAGAACTCAGGATGGATTGTAATCGCAACGGGCTGGGGCCTCGGCGTTGCGATGGCTATCTACGTTGCAGGACAATTCAGCGGTGCTCATATTAATCCGGCTGTTACGATCGGACTTGCCGCGGCGGGTGAGTTCCCGCGGGCGGATGTTCCTCTCTATATCGCCGGCCAAATGGTCGGTGCGTTTATTGGTGCAGTGTTGGTATATTTACATTTTCTTCCACACTGGAAAGAAACGGAAAGCGCCGATTTTAAACTTGCTGTGTTTTGTACCGGGCCGCAAATCCGTAAACCGGGATACAACCTGTTGACTGAAATTATCGGTACTTTTGTCCTCGTGCTCGGTGTTATGGGTATTGTCGCAAATGGATATCCCGATGGATGGAACCCGCTCGTTGTTGGTT
Source organism: Bacteroidota bacterium (assembly GCA_007128495.1). Lineage (GTDB taxonomy): Bacteria > Bacteroidota > Ignavibacteria > T3Sed10-11 > T3Sed10-11 > T3Sed10-11. The sequence continues at coordinate 4,395 of SKXH01000136.1, read as the reverse complement.
TCCTTGTATGGGCTATCGGTCTGTCACTCGGCGGACCGACCGGTTATGCTATTAACCCGGCCCGCGATCTCGGTCCGCGAATTGCGCACGCACTCTTACCGATACCCGGAAAACGCGATTCAGACTGGAGCTACTCTTGGATACCCATCGTCGGACCGATCATCGGCGGCGTGCTCGGAGGTTTATTCTACGTATGTTCATTAACCACAGGCGTTGTCGATGAAGGACCGTACGGCTTACTGCAATCGCTTATGGGAGTCATATTCTAACTGACAGACGAACAGTATTGCAAGAGAAATTTATTTTTATAAGGAGCATTCTTATGAAAAAGTTAATGAACAAACCGGATGATGTGCTTCGTGGACAGCTCGATGGCCTGGCAAAAGCACACAGCGATTTATTACAGGTTCACTTCGACCCGACCTATATATATCGATCCGACGCACCGGTTAAAAATAAAGTTGCGGTTATTTCGGGGGGCGGAAGCGGTCACGAGCCGTTGCACGGCGGATATGTAGGGAAAGGAATGCTCGATGCCGCCTGTCCCGGAGAGATATTTACCTCACCGACACCCGATCAGATGTTCGAAGCGGCAAAGAAGGTACACGCTGGCGCCGGGATTCTGAACATCGTGAAAAATTATACCGGCGATGTTATGAACTTTGAGATGGCGGCAGATATGGCGCGTGCTGAAGGCATGAAAGTTCACAACATCATCATCGACGACGATGTCGCCGTAAAGGATAGTCTTTACACAGCCGGACGGCGCGGGGTAGGAACGACCGTCCTTGCTGAAAAGATCGTGGGTGCGGCAGCGGAAGCCGGTTACGAACTAAACAACCTTGCAGACTTGTGCCGTAAAATCAATCTGAACGGAAGAAGTATGGGTATGGCATTAACACCCTGCATTACACCCGGCAGCGGCAAACCGTCATTCGACCTTGCCGACGATGAGATCGAGATCGGTATCGGTATACATGGCGAACCGGGAGTCCGTCGTACAAACATAAAACCGGCCGATGAGATTGTTGAGGAGATGATGCTCGCTATTATGGAGAACATCGAATATACACGAACACTCCGGGAATGGAGTGATAATCAGAATGATTGGATCGATGTTGAAGCTTCCGATCCTCCATTCAATACAGGTGATAACGTTATTGCATTCGTGAATAGTATGGGCGGTACCCCGATATCCGAGTTATACGGTGTGTATCGTAAAGTTGCAGAAATCTGCGATGAAAAAGGTCTCAAGATCGTACGTAAGTTGATCGGACCCTACATCACATCGATCGAAATGCAGGGATGTTCAATAACCCTGCTGAAAGTCGATGACGAGATGATCAGATTATGGGATGCACCGGTTAAAACGCCGGCGTTGAAGTGGGGAATATGAAAATAGCATACAAATTATTTTGCCTTATTCAAATTTAAAGGAGGATTTCATGGCTAAATATGTAATGGCAGTCGATCAGGGAACAACAAGTACCCGCGCAATCATATTCGATCAGGGAGGAAATATTATCACCTCGGCACAAAAAGAACACGAACAAATTTATCCGAAAGCCGGATGGGTTGAACACGACCCGATGGAAATATGGAATACAACCCGTGAGGTACTCCGGGCTGCAATTGATAAAGCCGGTGTTAAGGAAAGCGATATATCCGCTCTCGGAGTAACGAACCAGCGCGAAACAACCGTGGTCTGGAACAAAAAAACCGGGAAGCCGATCTATAATGCAATTGTATGGCAGGATACCAGGACCGATAAAATATGCAACGAACTAGCCAAAGAGGGCGGCCAGGACCGCTTCAGAGAAAAGACGGGACTCCCACTGGCAACATATTTCTCCGGGCCAAAAGTAAAATGGATCCTCGATAATGTCGAAGGGGCCCGAAGTGCTGCCGATCGCGGTGAGGCACTCTTCGGAACAATGGATACATGGGTAATATGGAATCTGACCGGAGGCGTCGACGGCGGCGCGCACGTTACCGATGTTACCAACGCAAGCCGAACCTTATTGATGGATTTGAAGACGCTCAAATGGGATGATGAGATCCTCAAGATCATGGGAATACCGAAACAGATGCTTCCCGCAATCAAACCGTCAAGCGATCCGGGAATATGGGGTTACACACTCCGTAAGATTCCTGTTTGCGGTGCTTTGGGTGATCAACAGGGTGCCGTCGTCGGACAAACTTGCTTTTCCGTCGGTGAGGCAAAGAATACCTATGGAACGGGGAGTTTCGTTCTCCTGAACACGGGAGAAGAAATTGTGCAATCTAAAAGCGGCCTGGTTACGACCGTTAATTATAAAATGGGAGAGAAGCCGGCAGTATATGCACTCGAAGGTTCGATTGCGATTACCGGTGCACTGGTGCAGTGGCTTCGTGATAATCTCGACTTTTTTGATTTTTCGCACCACATTGAAGACTATGCAAAGAAGGTTGAAGATAACGGTGGCATTTATATTGTACCGGCATTCTCGGGATTATTTGCTCCCTACTGGAGATCGGATGCACGTGGAGTTATCGTAGGTCTGACACGTTATATAAATAAAGGACATATTTGCCGGGCGGCCCTTGAATCAACTGCATTCCAGACAAAGGAAGTTGTAGATGCAATGAAAAAAGACTCCGGTGTTGAGCTGAAGAGTCTGAAAGCCGATGGAGGTATGGTGGTCAACGAAACGATCATGCAATTCCAGGCAGATATTTTAGGAGTCCCCGTTATTCGTCCGGTTGTCGCGGAAACAACCGCCCTCGGTTCAGCGTATGCAGCCGGGCTTGCTGTGGGATATTGGGATAATATGGAAGATCTCAGGAAAAACTGGCAAATTGATAAAACATGGGAACCGAAAATGGACGGTAAAGAACGGGATAAGCTGTATAAAGGATGGCTCAAAGCAGTCGAGCGAACATTCGCCTGGATTGATGAGTGAAACTCATCATTTTACTAAAGATAAACGGGAACACCCTACCGGAGCGGTATTTAATGCCACTGAACGGGAGTTCCCGCCGATAACTTGAAAAAGTCAAGATAATCAAGTATATAGTAGATAATAAGCACCCGGGAAACTACCTGATTCCGGCAATACATCCACCAAAAATTCGGCGGACAGGTGGGTGGAAAATTCTCGACTGGAAACTGAACTATGCTCTCTCGAAACGATATCATTCAATGGATAAAAACCTCTGCTACATTATTAGCCGAAAACAAAGAATACCTGACCGAACTCGATCGTGCGATCGGCGATGCTGACCACGGCGACAACATGGACCGCGGTTTTAAAAAAGCTCTATTACAACTTGATGAAGTGAAAGACAAAGATATCGGCTCGATTTTAAAATCGATCGGTATGGCATTGATATCGAGTGTTGGAGGTGCAGCAGGTCCGCTCTATGGTACATTTTATATGCAGGCAGCAAATGCGGTCGCCGCCAAACAGGAACTATCCGATGAAGAGGTAGTAGAATTTTTACAGGCGGGGACGACCGGTTTAATTAACCGCGGTAAGACAAAACCGGGAGATAAAACAATTATCGATAGTTTGCAGCCGGCAATCGTGACGTTAAAAAATAACATACAAGAAGGACAGGAGTTAGCTGAAGCGATGCAGGGTGCGGTGCATCGGGCTGAACAAGGTGCGCGGGAAACTATCCCGCTGGTTGCAAAGAAAGGGAGAGCAAGTTATCTCGGCGAACGCAGTGTCGGTCATCAGGATCCGGGCGCTACCTCGGCATATTTACTATTAAAAGCTTTACTCGTTACACTCGAATCCCGGTAACAGAACATAATACATTACTTAAAATTGAAACGACCATGATCGGAATCGTCATAGTATCTCATAGTAGAAAGCTCGCCGAAGGACTTCGCGAACTTGCACAACAGATGGTAGAGGGTAAAGCGGCTATCGCTCTTGCGGCGGGAACAGACGATCCGGATTCTCCCCTCGGCAGCAATGCGCAACAAATTTTTCAGGCAATTGAATCGGTTTACAGCGAAGATGGCGTGGTTGTGTTTATGGACCTCGGAAGCGCTATACTGAGTGCCGAGACCGCGCTCGATTTCTTTCCCCGGCATCAAAAAGAAAACATTCACTTATGTGAAGCTGCACTTGTTGAGGGCGTTCTTTCCGCCGCAGTCCATACAACCGGCGGCGGGGATATTGAATCGGTTATCAAAGAAGCACGCGAAGCCCTGTATGCCAAAGCATCACAACTCGGTATTGACATAGCAGAGAAAGGTGAATCGCGGGATGTTCATCCTTCCACCGAATCAACTCAGGAAATCGTTCTTCCGGTTCGCAACAAATTGGGGCTTCATGCCCGACCGGCTGCGCAGTTTGTAAGTATGGCAGGCAAATTCCAATCCGAGATATTTGTAAAAAACCT
>SKXH01000286.1 GCA_007128495.1 Bacteroidota bacterium | reverse complement strand
TCCTCTTCTTCCGGAACGAGTTCTTCATCTTCCAGTCCGGGTGTACTTGTATAGAACAAACCTGTTCCAAAGGATGCGATTTCCGGTATGGTAACCGGAAGTCTTCCGGTCGGATTATTCATCCCGATGATCGTTTCAACGGCCGCTTCGACCGATACTTCCGCTGATGAATAGGCACAGAGATATGCATCGACATCCGGTACGTTTTTTATGAAATAGGGATCGCCGAACGATACGAGGGCAAACGGAACGGAACTGTTACTTATTGCAAGAAGCGCTTCCTGCATTTTTTGGGGAATGGCAAGTTCTTCGAGATGCGACCGCGCCTGTACGTGCGCGGAACCAATTACTATATCCGATTCTTCGACTTTTACCATCAGCGAATCATACTCTATTTCGTTGCTGCGCGGATCAAGACGGACCACGTCAACATTTTTAAATCTCGATTGCATCAGCCGTGTAAAATAGACACCGACCGGTTCCGTCGCTGCCGATGAACCCCGGCGATTCACTGTAATACGGTGATCCTCCCGATCTGTCATAATAACAATAAGGATGTTTTTATCATCTCCGGAATATACCGGCAATATTTCGTTATCATTCCGCACAAGAGTCATCGATTTTCGTGCGATCTCCCGTGCAAGATCCATGTGTGCATTATTTGCTACAACCGAACGATGTCCGGGAACATCGACAAAACGCTCTTCGTGCAATCCCGCCCAGTATTTCATAAGAAGAATTTTTCGCACCGACCGGTCGATTCGTTCTCCGGAAATTCTACCGGAATCGACCGCGTCAAGCAAACTTTCCATTGCAACTTCGATATCGGGCGGCAGCAACAGCATATCGGCGCCGGCCTCCATCGCCAGCACCGCCGCTTCATCGGGTGAGTAATTATTTGTTATAGATCTCATTTCAAGTGCATCGGTTACGACAAGTCCGGAAAAGCCCATTTCCTCTCGAAGAAGTTTGTGCATTATATTGTGTGACAACGTTGCCGGACGGTGCTCTTCTTCTCCGAGCAGCGGTACCGCGATATGAGCACTCATAATGCTCATCACACCCTGATCGATTACGTGTTGAAACGGCGGGAGTTCAATAGTTTGAAGTCGTACATCATCGAATGCCAGCAGCGGAAGATCGAGATGGGAATCAACGTCGGTATCGCCGTGACCCGGAAAATGTTTTGCAGTAGAGATAACGCCTCCGGCGTGCAAGCCGTCCATATACGCCTGAGCGAGCTCTTTTACAAGTCCGGTATCTTCACTGAACGAGCGGACATTGATAACAGGATTTTCAGGATTGGTATTGACATCTGCGACGGGTCCGAAGTTCTGATGAACACCGACCGCCCGCGCTTCCCGTGCGATCGCCTTCCCTACTTCATACGCATACACCGGACTGCGCGCAGCACCGATAGCCATCGCAACCGGAAACAGCGTACCGCGCCGTATCCGCATCGCCGTTCCCCATTCGAAATCCGCCGAAACAAGCAGCGGGATATCCGAACGCTTCTGCATCTCATTGGCGATCAGAGCAAGTTCACTGACATCGCCGCGGGCGAATATCAACCCGCCGACTTTCAATGAATCAATGTATGCGGCAAGCTCACGATATTCCCTCGAATCGGAGCTAACATAGTAGGTGAATGCCCGCGGCACAAGCATCTGCCCGATCTTTTCTTCTATACTGAGGCGGGAAAGAGTTTGCTCAACCCACTCAATATCGGAACGCATAAACATCTCAAGATCATAGCTTGAACGGAAGACTTGCTGGGACCGATCGTGATGCATCACCGTGCGTTCACCCGCACACGATGAAACTAATACTACAAGTAAAATAACAACGAAGTAAAGTAAAGTCCGGACCATAATATCATACAGTTTTAATTGTGGTTTGACATACAGGCGGAAGCTTACAGCTAACGCGGTTACTACATAAAGTAGCAATAAAGAGAATGGTAATCAACAGAAATGAACTGACCGATTAAATTTTGAGAGGATGATAAGGCAAAACGATTATTGGCAAAACAATTATTTTTAAAATTGTCTTGCCCCAAATGGTTTTGCCTATTAACTAATTGCCAAATTCTTTGATTAATTTATGTGGATACCACTTTTCGACTATAAGCTCATGTCTCTCAATAAGAAGTTTGGCGGGAAACATCGAACCGTTCCAGCATTCTTACAAAACTTTCACCCATGATGAGGTTTACCTCATTTGAACTGAAACCCGTTTTCACGAGTGCGTTATTAATTAATTCATAATCGGTTATATCGCGGATCTCGCGCACGGGCCAGAGCCAGCCGTCGAGATCGGAACCGATCGTCACATGTTCGGCGCCGACCAGATTTACGAAGTATGAAATATTCCGGATGAACTCGTTCAATCCGGCAGAGAATGTCCAATTTTTTAAATAGAACGGACAGAGAATCACCCCGATAACACCATCAGTCGAAGCGATAGCTTTTGATTGCTCTTCACTGAGATTTCTGTCGCGTAATGCAAATGTGCGTGCCCCGGAATGACTGGCAATAACCGGTCCTGACGATTCCTCTATCGCATCGTAGAATGTCGGCTCTGTAGTGTGTGACAGATCGGCTATTATCCCGTTTCCATACATACGCCGCACCACCTGTTTGCCGAATTGACTCAGCCCGCGATCTCCTCCGAACGGTAAGAATGCTGCACCGCCGAGGCGATTGTGTATAAAATGAACGAGCGTCATGTAGCGCACTCCGAGTAATGCAAGCCGGTTAACATTCTCGATATCGCTCCCCACCGTATGACCGCCCTCAACGGCGTGAAGTATCGACAGCGCTCCGTTGTTTGCACTTTCTCTGATGTCGGCGGCGGTACGGACAACGCGAACCGTGTCCTCGCTTTCACTGCACTTTCTCACGGCTTCGCGGATTAATTTTTCTATTGCAGCAATCCGGCTTTGCCATGGAAGATGTACGACATAGAGCACCGAGCAGAGTAAATTTACACCGGATATATGTGCACGAGGAAAATCGACGTAGTTCATCAAGGGAAAGAAAAAAGGGGGGCGCTTTCTCAGTTTGAAAGCATCTTTCCCGAACAACCACGTGTTCAATTGTGGATGCACATGAATGTCGGCTTTGATGTTCACTAATTTAGAACTTTCAGTTATTCCACCTCTACTTTTATACCGGAATCCGCTTACATCACCAATGCTCCTATAAGTCCCGCCAATCCGATCAAGGCGATAGTCAAGGCAGCCCGCCGGGGCATCTCCTCGTTGTGATGCATCGCTTTACCGAACATAAAGAATACTATCGGGTGTACCAGAAACGGCATTGCGAATATAAACGGGATCAACGCAGCAGCTTCTTCGCCGAACATTCCCCCCTGCACCGCAGCGAACAATCCGAAATGCGATAGTGCCGACGAGGTTGCCATTGCAGAATATTCTATAGACATTGCCGTCAAACTCAACAATGTCAAGCCGCCGAAGACCGCGCATAATTGCCATCCGAATGAAAACTGCATCAGGCCTTTTACCTCTCTGTTATCATTTCCGTCGGCTGAACTCAAATTTTTGATGGCAAAGAATGTAAAAAGCAAACCGGCTGCAACGACAATGAGCGATGGGAAGAGCCACAACTTCCCCATTTCTGCGCTTATTGCAAGAATCGAAAAAACGAATATATGTCCGAAAAACGGTACGTTGATCATTATAGGCGCGCGTTTAGCGGCGGTCTCACCCAAATCGCCTGCCGTACAAGCTCCGGTTAATCCAGAGTGCGATAATGCCCCTGCCATACCGGGGGCTAAATTACGAACATTTGCCGTCTTCCCAACGTACATAAGTAATGCAATTCCGCCGAACATCCAGAATACCTGTCCGAAAAAGCCGTATGCCAATACCGAGTTCATACCGGTAATGGCGAATGCATCGAGTATGCGGGATCCGCCGATAAGAAAATTACCGGCCAGCACTACGGGTATACCGGCAAACAGCAAACACCGGATGGTCGGACCGTAACGCCATTTGTAAAATATCGACCCCATTGTAGCGGCCATAACCATCGCAAAGAAGATCTGCGGAAGCGCTATGAGAGGTTCAATATAATAACTTATATAAAAGGAAATAATGAGTATAAACAAAATTGTAAGTATTTCGATCAAACCTTTTCTGATATACAGCGGCTTATTTGCTACCGTTGCTTTATAATCGATCAATATAACCGCGGCAATTAGTCCCATATATGCAATGAGGAGATAATGCGTGCTGAGCGGAGACACGGCACTTCCTAATAGAAAGCGGGTTAAAGCTTCGATACCTATCAGAAGAAAAAACGCCCGTATAATAAAAACAAGCTGCGTGCGGGTGGTACCCACGACGGTTTCTTCCGTCGAGTAAACCACCGACGTATCGGCTTCGGTTTTAATATTGCCGATTATTTTTCTCAACTCCTGTCCGCCGACAAAAAATGAAACGGTGAGAGCTATGATCGTAGTTTTACTGATTAGATCGATGAGCGGAAAATCGGGTAACCCTGCTTTTGAAACTCCGCTTGTAACCAGAGTGTAACCCATAAACAAACCGAAGATCACTATAATTAAAATCGGTGAATAGCGGGTGCCTGCTACAACCGTTCTCGCTATCAACACCATCGGCACCACGAGAAACAATGACAGCCAGAATTGGTTTAAAACCTGCAAACCGGTTATTTGTTCAATTAATACATCCATAATATGTTTCTTTCATAAGTAAGGTTGGTAAAAAAGATATTACTCCACCACCACTCCCTCACCTGTTTCATAAATCATATCCTCATCCCCGATATATGGTCTGTCCCATTCGCCGCCGATATCCCTTTCCATATCGATAGGATAAAGATACTGTCCGCCGTTCACATAATTCATTTTGGTAAGATCAGCCGGTCCCCAGCCGG
>SKXH01000189.1 GCA_007128495.1 Bacteroidota bacterium | reverse complement strand
CAGGTACAAGAAAAATATTGCTGTTTGATGTATTCTCATTCTTGTTTAATGTTGTCACAACAAAAGCAATTGTTGCACCATCGGGTGAAATCTGCAGATCGCTTATTCGTTCCATAGCAATCATATCGTCGAATGTTATAGGACGCTGGGATTGTGTAAAAACTATAAACGGTATAAATAATAGGAGAAATGAAGTTGTAATTCGTTTCATAAAATCCTCCGGTTATGGGATTTAGGTTAGTACGTGGTTGACTTAATATACGGCAAAATGTGGAGATTTGGAAGAGAGAAATGCACAAGGTTTCCTCATTGAAAATATTTTTTTATCTTTTAACATCAGAAAACTATGTTTCACAAAACCATGGAATCACACTATGAACGAAATTATTCTTGTCTACATTACTAACCCTAACAGCGAACATGCGGAAAAAGTAAGCAAGCACCTAATTGAAAAACGTCTGGCAGCATGTACGAATGTCTATCAAATCAACAGCATGTTTCACTGGAAAGGCGATGTCGAGAACGAAGGCGAATACGTAGTTATAGCAAAAACTACCCCCGAAAGAGCCGACGACGTTGAGAAGGCAGTGGCAGAAGTACATGAGTATGAAGTTCCGTGTATATTACGGATTTCGGCACATGCGAACGATTCGTATTACAAATGGATACAGGAAGAGGTGAAGTAAGAAGGGATGCATGGACACCTGCCACCCAAGACCCAGTGATCCCGAAATTTATCGGCGTCGGGACGTAGGCAAGATTGCATGTATGCGGGAATGGATGATTGAGTGATTGAATGTTTGAGCAGCTACCCATTGGAGTTCTGTTTTGTAACACCACACGCCAGTGTGGTTCGTACGGGATAGTAAAAAAATTTTAAACATTTATACTAAACCTCAACCATTCTACCCGCTCTGGCGAGCGGGGTTACAATACACCGGTATTATCGTCATCCGGCATTCCAAGGTAAATCAGGTATTTCTTACATTCGTTGAATAAATTTTTAGCATCCTTCAAATAAGTTTCTGCCTCTTCTTTGGCTATATTACTCTCGAAATCATAATCACCTCTTTGTCTTCCTTCGAAAAGCTGATACAAAATTTTTGTATATCCAGAGGTAAATATTCCCGTCTTGACAAATTCTTTATTAAAGTTTCCTATTAACTGACTGTGAGAAGAGTAGTGTAGACCTTTCGTTAAAAGCACAGCAGATATAGCATGAAAAACACCATAATATGCTCTTGAAACAGAGTCATCATATCGTGCATTATTAATATCAATTTGAGCGGTAACCAACTTTTCCGAGGCTTTCTTGAGAGCAGATTTTATCGTATCGAAATCAACCTCAGAGCTCACAACTCAACTCCTTCTTTTTTTATATTTAATCCAATCGGAAAGTTCTTTTTCCGTATCCACTCATCTTCACTATATAATAGGAAGCTGACGAGAGCATCATATTTATTTAACAAATCTACACAAATATCAGTAATTTTTTCCTTCATCTCACTATTCCGATTCTCTACAACAATTAAGAAATCGTAATCAGAATATATGTTATTATCACCTCTGGCTCTTGAACCAAATAATATCACCTTTTTGAGATGATTACCAAGGAGAGATCTAAGCCGTTGACTGAATTCATTTATTATAGGATCAGATTGTAGTCTCATAGCATTATAAGATATTATTTTATTTTAAAATCGCAACTTCTTCTTCACCCCCTCCTCACCAGCAACCGCAATCCGTTCGCTACAACCAGAAGCGTGCTTCCCTCGTGTCCGATCACTCCGACGGGAAGTGAGATCTCTCCAAACAACGCAAGTATCATCAACGACACCATCACCACAAAAGCGAAGGTCAGGTTCTGGCGTACTACACGCCGGGTGCGTCTTGCTTCACGTAATACACCGGGAAGACGGCTTAAGTCGTCGCTCATCAACAAAACATCGGCGCTCTCGAGAGCGACGTCGGTGCCGGCGGCTCCCATTGCTATGCCGAGATCGGCCGATGCGAGCGCCGGGGCATCGTTGACTCCATCTCCAACCATTGCTATCGATCCGTATTTTTCTTTTAACGTTTCTATGGTTTTAACTTTCTCCTGCGGGAGTAGTTCCGGGAATATTTCATCCACACCAAGATCGCCGCCTAATTTGTTTGCTACTTGCTTGTTATCTCCTGTTAAAAGAACGATCCACTCCACACCGGCATCTTTTAATTGCCGCACGACCTCTTTGGCTTCATCACGGACAGTATCGGCGATTGCGAGCAATCCCCATGGTTCCTCATCACCGATAAGGACAACGGTTCTTCCCTGCTGTTCGTGCTTATCTATCTCGCCGTTTATTGTGCCGTCAACATTTTTAAACAATGATTTGCGACCGATCTGGAGCTTCGCGCCGTTAACAACCGCGCGTGCTCCGAGTCCGGTTGCAGCTTCAAAACCGTCTGCCTCAAATGGAATGATACCGCGTTCTTCTCCTCCCCGCACAATCGCTTTTGCAAGGGGATGTTCGGACGAATACTCGATAGAAACGGCAGCGGTCAATATTGCAATTTGTTCCTTTTTAAGTTCACCGAGCTGATCGTCCGGCGGGGGAGGGATATTTTTTTTCGGTTCGATATAAAATTTATCGGCAGTATTATTACCATTTTCAAACGGTATTACTGCAACAACGCCGGGGCGTCCGGTTGTTAGAGTACCTGTTTTATCAAATGCTACAGCGCGCACGGTGGATGCCTGTTCAATATGGGCGCCGCCTTTATAGAGTACACCGCTTCGTGCGGAGCTCGCCAATGCCGAAAGCAACGCGGCGGGAATCGATATAACCAGTGCACAGGGCGAGGCAACAACCATCAATGTTATAGCCCTGTAAAATGAATCGGAGAAAGTCCATCCCATAAACAAAAAAGGAATAGCAAACACCAACAATGTGATACCGACAACCGACATCGCATAGTACTGTCCGAGCACCCGATCGGTAAAATCCTGACTTTTAGCTTTTTTCTCACGGGCTTCTTCCACCATTTTAACAATTCGGGCAAGAGTAGAATCTTCTGCCTCAACCGTTACCCGCACATCGAGCATACCGTTACCGTTGAGCGTTCCCGCAAAAACCTTCGATCCCTTTTGTTTTTCAGAGGGCATCGATTCGCCCGTTATACTTGCTTCATTTACCGAAGATTCTCCCCGTATCACGACACCGTCGTTCGGTATTTGTTCGCCGGGCCGCACCGTAACGACTTCCCCCTTTTTAACATTATCAACCGACACTTCAACAATTTTATTTTCGCCGTTCTCCGTTCGTTTCACCCGTGCTCTCTTCGGAGTCATATCCAGTAAAGCGCGAACACTTGTGTATGTTCTCCCCATAGCATACGTCTCAAGTGTATTTGAGAGCGAGAATAAAAACATCAAAATCGCTCCCTCTTTCGGTTGACCCACAATAGCGGCACCGATAGCGGCAATGATCATTAAAAAATTTACGTCGAATAATCGCTGCTTTAACGAATCATACGCCACCTGAACGCTGTAGTAGCCGCCTGCAAAGTACGATACGCCGTACAATATCCACGGAGTTAATGTTCCTGCAGCTTCGATTCCCTCAACAATCCAGCCGGCGATAAGCGTTACAATACAAAGCACAGTAAGACGTATCATCCATGGAAGCGATGCGAGGTCCTTCTCTTCAGGTGTCGAATGTCTATTTTGATTTTGTTTAATCATCGATGTTTTTCATATTGGCGTTTCGGATGTTATCCAGTATTCTCCATACGTTAATATAAGACAGCAATATTAAATAGCAATAATTGTTAGAAATTCGTAATTGGACTTTGTCTAAATAAACTTTAACTTCGTTTTTAGATCTTAAAGATTTACAGGCGGGCGACACAGAAAATGGATTGCTCGATTGGATTATTAAAGCTTTAATCCGTGGCTCAAGTAACCTTTTCGGAGTAGACTCAAATTTTTAATCCCTTCAATCGCATAGAGTTTCCTATCACCAGCAGACTGCTGATAATCATAGCGAATGCAGCTATAATCGGCTGAAGGAACCCGAAGACCGCAAACATAATAGCGATTGAGTTATACCCGAACGCCCAGATCAGGTTCCAGCTTATAATGCGGCGTGTTTTATTCGATAAGGAAATGATCCAGGGAATTTTATCGAGCTGTGCACCGAGGATAGTGATATCCGCATTTTCTTTCGCGATATCTGTTGCCGATGCTAAGGTTATACCCGTATCCGCCGCAGCCAATGACGGTGCATCGTTTATACCGTCGCCGATCATTGCAACAGCTTTGTTTTTTTTCCTGAGTGATCGGATATAGTCTATTTTTTGCTGGGGGAGTAATTCACCGTACGTCTCGTCGATACCGAGTTCATTGCCGACCTTCTTTACTATATCCTTCCGGTCACCGGATAATAATATTGTTTTTATATTCATTCGCTGAAGTTGTTTAACTGCATCGTAGGCCGATTCGTGGATGACATCCTGCAAACCGATCACTCCTTTAATTTCCTTATCCCATCCTGCATAGATGAGTGTTGCCTCTTTAGCATTTGCCGTTGAAACCAATTCTTCAGATATGGAATAGCCGTTGGCATCGAGAAAACGTTTATTTCCGGCAAGCAATTCTTTCCACGTTCCGTTAATTTTCACCTGTCCCTTTATACCCTGTCCCGGTACCGTCGTCATTTCCTTTGTATCGAGCCATCCGTTCTGCCCGGCTTCTGCAAATCTCACAATGCTCTTGCTTAACGGATGCAGCGAATCACGTTCAAGCGAAGCGACGGCAGATATAAATTGCTCTTCATTATCGTCGACGGTTTTCACGAACACAACGGCAAATTCACCGCTTGTAAGCGTACCCGTTTTATCAAATACTGCGATGCGGGTTTTACCGATACGCTCCATTGCCCCGGCTGATTTAACAAGCACACCACCTGCAGCCGATCTGCCGATCGAAACAGCAGCCGCAATCGGGCTCCCGATACCGAGCGCACACGGACAGGCAACGACGAGTACGGCGATTGCATACATTAACGCAACATCGAACGATGATATCAGCGTCCAGCCGGTAAATGTAAGCACTGCAATTAAAATAACCAGCGGGATAAAAATCGCCGATATCCTGTCGACCATCTTCTGAAGTGGTGAGCGTGTCTTTTGAGCTTCCTCCATTAACCGGACAATACGTGCGTGAACTGTTTCATCGCTTTCGGCGGTTGTTTTTATCTGAATTGCGCCGTCGATGTTCACCGTTCCGGCATACACCTCATCATCCTTTGTTTTTGAATGCGGGATGGATTCTCCCGTTAATATCGATTCGTTTACCGATGTATCGCCTACAAGTATAATACCATCGAGTGGAATATATTCACCGGGTAAAACGCGGATTGTACTGCCGGCCGGAACTTCTTTTGCAGCGACAATACTTTCTTTACCGTTATCGACGAGCCGTACTTCATCGGGCACAAGATCGAGTAATTGCCGGATGGCATTGGTTGATTTTACTTTAGCAGTCGCCTCCAGATATCGACCAAAGGTAACAAGCACAATGATCATCGTTGCGGTATCGAAATAAACGTCATCGCCGCCGGTAAACACTTCTCGCGTAGAATAACCGTATGCAGCAAGCGAGCCGAGCGCTATCAAACTATCCATCGAGAGATGACGGCTCATTATTTCTTTTATGCCATTTTTTAAGAAAGGAAATCCAACAAGCAGAATGACCGGCGTTGAGATGACAAACAAAAACATGCCGAAGTATGGAATGGCTTCGGGTTCGATACCCCAACCATGCCATTGATCGGCGTAAAACACCCAGCTAAAGAGCATTACATTCATCGATAGAAGCGCCGAAAATCCAAGCCGGATAAGGAACATCGATGCGGTACCGCTCTCACCTTCTTCGCCGACGATCGAATGGGTAAACGAACAACCGTAACAACAGAAATGGAGCCGCCGACCTTCATGATCCTTTTCAACGCCGCCTTTTGCGTACGGGATCCCGCACTGATCGCACACAATGCTGTCGGTATTTGGTTTGCTGGTCTTCATTATCAAATAACAAGTTTATAACTATAATAAAAAAACTCTGACCGGTACATCGAGCCAGAGTTTTCATATACTTTGTATGGAGTTCTTCATCACTCCGGCTTCGCCGGCACCAACGGTACAAACCGTGCCAGCCACATCCAGCACGAAACAACGGCAGCGAAAAATCCAAGCGTTATACCAATTTCTACTATTCCAAAGGGTATCGTCATCCCGGGCCAAATGGACGGGACCGCTTCGATAAACCGATTCAGCCACAATGCAATTAAAATCAGAATGCCAAGTATAAACAATGCTGCCGGTGTTTGCTTAATCTTCTTGCTGAATAAAAAGACAAGCGGAACAAAATACGCCAATAATAAAATGATGGTACTTATAACCGCCCATGGCGCCTCGTGAAATCTTGTTATAATATATACCGTTTCTTTCGGAATATTCCCGTACCAGATTGTCAGATATTGTGAAAATACCAAGCCACCGGTAAACATACAAAATCCGAGCATAAGTTTACCGATGTCGTGGAATTGTGTTTTATCGAGCACATCACCGACCGCCGTCTTTTTCCTGATTAAATAACCTGCCATCATCATTGCCACAATTCCGGAATAAAATCCGCTTATAACGAATAACCATCCATATATAGTACTGTAATAGCCGGGATCAAGCGTCATTAAAAGATCGATACCGGCAAACGTGTACAGACCCCCGTATGCAATTAAGAAGATCGGTGTCAACACTTTGAGCTTTTCCTGACTTACCCGGTATTCCTCATTATATCCCTGCCAGTTACGGGTGAGCCGTTCTATTAATCGTGTGGTAACCCCGGTTTGCTCCGTTTCATCATAGTTGCCGTGCTGTTTGAGCAAACCGATCTCGGGCCGCACCGCTACCTTCACATAATAAACACTCAGAATAGTCATCACAGAAAAATACACCAGCATCCGGATTGTAAAGAAGGTTGAATTCAACCATACAGAATAATCCGGGGAAGGATCGCGTGCCCAGGGGTAAATCTGCGATTGAAGAATAAGGATTATCAATAACAAGAAAAAACTGACCGGCAGGAATGCGGCAAACAATTCACCGATGCGTCTGAAATTATCGCTCCATCCGCCGTTTGTTAATCTATATACGGCAGCAAACGCGACGCCCGCTTGTGCGAGCCCCGTCCAGAATGCAAAGTTAACCAGGTATATCTGATACACACGTTGTGATTGAACTCCCAGAAAACCGCCTATAAGCATCACGACGCCAACCGCAGCGAAAACGATCAACAGGAAGCGAAGCTGTTGTGATATTGCCGGTAGTCTGTAGTCAGTTATTTGTGCTTCAAGATTTTCTTCTTTCATTCTCCTTGCAAACTCCTGATATGATTAACGATCAACCAGCGTTCATCCGATTTTATATGTTCGTAATAGGAAGGCATGATACCGATACCGTCTCTGATCACCCAGTACAGATAGCCGTCGGTAACATCAGGAAACCGTCCCGTTGTAATGTCCGGCGGTGTTTGAAAAACAGGCGTAACGGTACCGTCTCCCTTACCTCCCGCACCGTGACATACTCCACAATGGATATTATACAACCTCCTGCTGAGTTCTGCATTTTCCGGATTCTGTCCGATCGGATTTTGCAGCCGGTTCGCCATTGCAGAATCCTCAATCTCCATCACATAACCGGTAACCGGCACGGTACCTTCGACCGGATCACGCGGGGATTGCTGTGGTTTATACGACGGCTGGTCGTGCATATCCGTACGATAATAATAATCACCGGCTCTGCCATCATCGTGCCGGCAGCCGGATAGGAATATCATTGTTCCAAGTACAATTATTATGAGACTATAAATATTTTTCATCGATCAATTATCAATTAATCTACAAATTGATTCTTTTGAGGGATCTCCTCAATCTTTTTGTGCGTTTCAACAGCACCTGTTTTATTCAAAATATCTTTCACCGTATCAAGCTCAGTTTCATCGCCGTAATATTGAATGGCGAAATGATCGCTTGAAAGACGTTCATCATATGCATCTTTAATAACGAACTCCGGCAAACGGGCATTAATAAATAGACCTGCAATGGTTGCAAGCGCACCGAATAAAATTGTGAGAATATAGGCGATAATCCCATACGGTGGAATCGAGATATAGGGCTTACCGCCGACGATTAACGGATACGATTCGGTTGCGTAATATGTTAAAGCCCATCCAAGGGTGAAACCGAACAGCCCGCCTATCAATGTAAATACTCTTACCGGACTCGGTTTTGGATGCAGTTCGTGCTCGATATCGTGATGCGGTACGGGTGAAATTACCGAGAACTTTTTCTTCCCTTCTTTTTTTAAAGCGTGAATTCCTTCTATCAGTTCATCGATCGTTGCGTACACGCTGAGTATATGTGATCCTTTATATGCGCTCATGGCAAATAATCAAAATGTGCTTTAAATATTTTCTGTGTCATTTCAAACCTTGAAAATTCATTTACTTTTTCTTTGGTGGTTCAATGACTTCCTTTACTTCCCAGTTGGAAACAACGGGTAAAATTTTGGCAAACACCATAAATAAAAAGAAAAACAACGAGAAACTACCGATAATAATATAGACCTCCGTACTCGTAAGGAAATGTGATCCCCACGCAAACGGATTGTATTCGTGGCTGAGTGAAGTAACGATGATCACGAACCGCTCAAGCCACATTCCTATCGAGACACCAATCGATACAACGATCAGCCAGACCGTATTTGTTCGATATTTATGCCACCAGAACAACATCGGCAGTATAAAATTAAAGAAAAATAATCCCCAGAAACTCCACCAATACGGTCCGAATGCACGGAACAGGAACACATCGCGTTTATATATATCACCACCGTACCACGCCATGAAAAACTCGATCGCGTATGCGAACCCGACAACAAAAGCGGTAAATATCATCAGCTTTGCAAGACTTGCCAGATGATGATCGGTTATGTACTCTTTCAGCGAAAACCATTTTCGCATAGGAACAAGTAATATGATCACCATTGCAAGACCGGAATGAATCGCGCCTGCAACGAAATATGGTGCAAATATCGTATCATGCCATCCCGGTACAACGCTCATAGCAAAATCCCACGATACGATACTATGCACTGAAATGACGAGCGGAGTTGCAAGCGCAGCCAGGAATAAATACGCCGCCGTGTAGTGACGCCATTGTTGATCGGTTCCGCGCCAGCCGAGCGCAAGTACACCGTATACTTTCTTCTTCCATCCTCTAAATTTATCCCGCAATATTGCGACATCGGGCATCATACCGAGCACGAAAAATGTTGAGCTTACCGTAAGGTACGTGAACACTGCAAACAGGTCCCACACCAGCGGTGATTTAAAGTTCGGGAACATTTCACCCATTTGCGGTATGGGAAGCATCCAATAAAAAACCCACGGACGTCCGAGGTGAATGAGCGGGAACAGTCCTGCCACACAGAGGGCAAATACCGTTACGGCTTCCGCACTGCGGTATACCGGAGCCCGCCATCTAACCCTGAACAAAAATAAAATTGCCGATATAAGAGTACCCGAGTGAGCGATACCCACCCAAAACACAAACGTTGTGATATACAATGCCCAGCCGACCGGATTGTTCTTGCCCGACATTCCCATTCCATAGTATATCTGGCTTCCCCACCCGTACGCACCGATCAACAATCCAATCGAAAGAATGGCCAGCGCGACCCAGTATCCTTTCGACGGCGACTTCAAGGTATTTAACAGATCGGCATCTGTTTTGGTATATGATAAGTTATAGGACGAAGGCATAATCAATAATCAATTAATAAACACATTAACTATGAGGTTGTCTCTTCCACAACATCTTTTAAATACATGACTGCCGGTTGTGTGTTCAATTCATTGAGTACATGATATCCGCGTGCTTTGTTCCGCTCACGTAATTGGTTCACCCTGCTGTCAGGATCTTTCAAATCACCGAACACAATCGCATCGGTCGGACATGTTTGCTGGCATGCAGGAACGACATCACCGTCACGTATATCACGTCCCTCGAGCCGCGCCTCCTGCCGCGCATCGGTAATACGCTGCACACAAAAAGTACATTTTTCCATAACGCCTTTTGTTCGTACCGTCACGTCGGGATTTAACTGCCAGTTCAACGGTGAAGGGAAGTCATAATCCCACCAATTAAATCGTCTGACTTTATACGGACAGTTGTTGGAACAATAACGCGTTCCGATACACCGGTTGTAGACCTGTGCATTCAATCCCTCATTAGTATGATATGCCGCAAATACCGGGCAAACAGGTTCGCACGGTGCAGCCGTACAATGCTGACATAACATCGGGAGGAACCGACCGTTGTCAGAATCCTCCCGGGCATCGAAGAACCGCTGAATTTGTATCCAGCTTAACTCTCGTCCGCGGCGGACATCCTCTTTACCGACAACCGGAATATTATTCTCCGAGTAACAGGCGGTGACACATGCGCTGCACCCGATGCACTTATTTAAATCGATGGTCATACCCCAGCGGTGTTCGGGATATTCGTGCGGTTCATAGATCTGCGGATATTCTTCTTTTTCTTCCCGTGTTGAATTGCGTATCAACTCTTCCACCGTAACTACCTGAAGAAAGGGGCGCTCGCCCTGAACATCGCTGCCGGCAACATTTGCAATTCTCAATCGTTCCTGTTTATTGACAACCGATACATCCAGCCCCGACCACTTTACGCTCCCCGTAACATCTGCCAGACTTGCCGATAGCAGCAATATCGGACTGGCTCCGATGTTCTCTGCATACCGGCCATATTCGCTATGACCCTGGCCGACAGGAATTGCAACAACACCCGGTTGAATTCCCTCATATACGTACGCAGGTAATTCGATCACACCATATGACGAACGCACTTCAATCTTATCGCCATTACGAATACCAAGCCGGTTCGCATCATCGGGATGTATCTCAACCCAATTTTCCCACGTCATTTGTGTCATCGGATCGGGGATTTCCTGCAGCCACGGTCGGTTGGCACCGCGCCCATCATAATGATTCATTGACGGATAAGTCATCAACTCGAATCCGTTTTGTTCAACGGGTTCGCGATCTTTTAATTCTTCGAGGGTCTGTTTCGCGAACCGGTCATTAAGTTGAACGGTCATTGTTTGTGCATCGGTAAACCTGCCGCCGTTTGCAAGCGACCCCACCCAGAATTCTTCAAAGTCGGTGTTTGGTGCTAAACGCTGATGGATTTCACGCCACCGCTCTCTCACATAATCATAGAACGATGCATCATTTTCATCATTGTTTAACAGTGCCTTTAATGATAATAAAATATCTCCTGCCATCCGCGTATTAAATACCGGTTTCATCGATGGCTGCATCAATCCATATACACCATCCGATGGTTCGTAGTCACCCCAGCTTTCAAGCGGGGAATTTACAGGCAATATCAAATCCGCCTGTGCGGAGGTTTCATCAAGATACGATGATAATGCTACCTTCAGTTCGACTTTCTCGAGTGCTGCATTAAAACCGGATGCCTCAGGCATCGTAAAGGAGGGGTTTGAATCATACACAAATAGTACCGAGACTTCACCCTGCTTCATCGATCTGACGAAACGACGCATATTCGCATACGAATCGATGTTTTCAAGAAGATCGGTTTGCTCAAATACGACAGTACGGCCGATATTGCCGCAAACGTAATTGAGTAAATGAACGGCAGCCGTCGTAAGCGCACCGTTATTGCCGTCAAGTGACGGGTTTCCGGCAACGGCAAGACCGGGATTTGCGGCGGCAAATGTCCGGGCGAGTTTTTCCACTTTTTCAAATTGTATCCCCGTGATACGTTCGACTTCACGCGGGAAATAATCCTCGACGACCGCTCTGACATGATTTAGCTGGGCACGGGGAATTCCGCGTGCAATATTTTCATGAACTATAACGTGCACCATACCAAGCGCAAGAGCATATTCACGTCCCGGTTTTACTTTAATGAACTCATCGGCGTTTGTTGCTGTCATTGATAGACGCGGGCCGACGTGCAGGAACGGAACCATCCGGCTATTTTGTAATTCCCGTGCGGCACCGAACTCCCGTGCGTGTTTTACAGGCGACATCCATGTTTCAAGAAAATCCGATCCAAACGATATGATGTAGTTCGCCTCGTTAAATTTATATTGAGGGATCTTCTCTACATTAAAAACCGTGTCGCTTGCTTTCTTGACACTTTCATATCCGAAGGGTTCATAATTTAACCGGCGTGCTGAGCCGACGGTATTTAAAAATTCATTAATTAGTGCATCGAGACTTCCGGTCTGATGTGAATTGATAAAAGCAATATTATCTCCGCGTCCTTCGTCGATTAAATCTTTTATTTTATCTGCAATAAGTTCCTGAGCATCGTCCCACGCTATGCGTTCCCATCGTCCGTCTTCGCGTTTTCGGCGCGGCTGCTGTATCCGGTCCGGATTATATAGCCCCTGGAGTGACGCATGCCCGCGTGAACAAAGTTTTCCTTCGCTGACAGGATGCACCGGATTGCCCTCAACTTTCACCGCTCTCCCCTCGCGCACACGTACATGAACCCCGCACCCGGCCGGACATTCACGGCATACGCTTGCATACCATACAGCTTTACCGGGTTGTATTTCTTCGTGAGGTATTACATACGGTATAAGATTACGGGGACGCTGCCGCGTACAACCGGGTAACGCTGTCGCTACCGATGCTGCTCCGATTAGTTTTACAAAATCTCGACGTTTAATTTCCATACCATTAATTTAAACTAATTGCCGTTTATGCTTTATTATTCCATTACCTGTGGCAGATCATACAATCCTTACTCGCTTCATACGTGTCGTGGCAATCCACGCACCATGTCATACTGTGCAGATGCGGTGTGGGAAGTAATTCATCTTTCTGACCGACGTCACCATGGCAGGTTTCACACGAAATGCCTTCACTCACGTGCGGATAGTGATCGAAATAAACGAAATCTGCAACTACATTCACCCGTTTCCATCGTATCGGTTCGCCGCGTTCCCATATCTCACGGAGTTTCATTATCTCGGGTTCGGTTGCAGCCACAAGCTGATGACATCCCATACATGTCTGTACCGATGGTATACCTGCTACAGGCCCGGATCGGACACCGCTGTGGCAGTATTCACAATCAATTTTATATTCTCCGACGTGAACTTTATGACTAAAATCTATCGGCTGCCGGGGATGAGTAGGTTGTCGTTCACAACCGACAACAATAAGTAAAGCTGTAAATCCAACAAACAGAATTATATAGAGAGGATATAAAAAGTTTTGATTCATTCCTGAGCGTTCCTTAGTGCTTGAAGTTCTGTCGCACGCCAGCGTCCTCTGCCTTCATGCTCTTCCCGTATTTCGGCAACGCGATCCGGATCAATTTCCGGGGCGTCGTTTCCCCATGAAGTTCGTATATAATTTACTACCGCAGCCACCTCTCTATCATCGAGCCGGTGTTCAAAGGGATCCATAATTTCATTATAGGTTTCACCGAGCACCTCCATCGGACCTTCGGCACCGAATAAAACTATCCGGGTTGGTGTCTCAGCATCCTGGACAACCCATTCCGAATCGACGAGGGGTGGATATCTTCCGGGTGTTCCCATTCCATCGGAGCCGTGGCACGGCTGACACAATCCTGCATATAGTTGATCGCCTCTCACTTCACGTTCTACACGTTCCTCGGCGATGCGGGGGGGCATTTCCACTTGATGTGCCATCGTACCGAATGTTCCGCTATACTTTCCGAGATAAAATCCCATTGCAAAAAGGACAAGAACGCTTATAGTCCAAACCCACCAGGGAGTTGGTTCAAATCCTTCATCCGGCTCACCCTTCTCACGCGATACTATCTGATCGTGTATGTTATAAACATCCGACTCATCGGATTCTGTCACCTCATCCCGAAAAGTATTGTTCGGTTCAAGTTCATCTTTTTTCGGATCTTTCTGATTTTCCGGCTTATTCTTCTTCGTCATTGTCTACTACTCTTTGTGGTGAATCGTATGATCTATCTAAACTTAATAAATATTCAACAAGTGCTTCGGCTTCAGGAGTAGCAACGACAACCTTTCCATCGGGAACTCTATCCTCCGGAATATCGAGCACATAGTCGTCGGGTCCTGCCGTACGTTTTACTTCAAAAAGCCAGGGATACGGCGGCATTGTCGATCCCTCAACAACGAGTCGCGGATCGTATAAATGTTCCATATGCCAGGAAATACTTGTCTGTCGAACACCAATGTTCAACAAGTCGGGGCCCGTACGCATTGTACCGAGTAAATGCGGCCGGTCATACACATAATCAGCGGGTACCGAGGGGCGCCCCCAAAACCGTTCCTGATCCGCTCCAAATCCTTCCGGCCTGACCTGTTGACTGTGACAATAGACGCATCCTTCACGAATGTATATTTCTCTGCCGAAAGCTTCTTCAGCGGTATATCGTTCAAGTTCTTCGGGAGGTTCTATTTCCGAGATCATAATATCCGGTATGCCGACGAGTGCTGCCCATCCGAGCAAGAGTGTCGCAAGCACACCAAAGAAAAATACAAATGATCTAATGAACATCATACGGCAGATTCCTCCTCGGGCTTTTTAAACCAGGGCGGCGCAAAACGCTGTGGTCCTGCCCGTTTAATCATAAGTCCAAAATGATATATAAAGATCAAATGTCCGACGACCATCAAGGTACCGCCGAGACTGCGCAAATACAGATATGGTATTGTATTCAGCACCGATTCCATAAAATCTTTGTCGGGATTATTCATATCGAGTCCTTGATACCAGCCGCCGATGGTTAACGCAACGACATAAATAATTATTCCTATGGCTGTTAACCAGAAATGCCACTTCACCAGACCCGGATACGGCCATTCCCATTTAGCGAGGCGCGGCATAATGTAATAAATACCGCCGAAAAGGATCATTGTCGAAAATGCATACACTCCAAGATGAGCGTGTCCTACGGTATAATGAGTAAAGTGGGTAACTTCATTGATGGATCGTAAAGCCATCGCTGATCCCTGCAAACTCACCGCAGTATAAGCCATTGCCCCAAATACAGTGAATCGAAGGGTTGGGCTAAATTTGAGCACATGAAAATGTTTAAATGTGGTCATATGATGATTCACTGCAACGGCAAGCACGGGAATAACCATCATAACACTTGCAACGATTGAGACCGTTATCAACCACGTCGGGAGCGGTCCCCCAATGAGATGGTGGATGCCGTTCCAATTGTAGAAAAGAGCGAACGACCAGAAGCCGAGCAAACTAAGATAATAACTATAGATAGGACGGCCGATCACTTTCGGCAGGAAGTAATATGCCATTGCAAGCCCGATAGGCGTCACCCAGACGGTAAGCAGATTGTGGCCGTACCACCAATTCATACCCGCTTCGACCACCCCCTGATAATGCCCGAAGTTTGCGGTAAGATAGAGAAGCGGGAACCATACCACCGATGCAAGAATATACCACAAACTCACATAGATATGGTTCACTTTTCGATGAATAAACGTTTTTAAAATCGGTAGTGCAAAAAACACGAAACCGACCGCTATAATCGCACCGGCTATTCGCGGGAATTCAAGCCATTCCATACCCCGGCTGTATCCGAATATAATTGCAGCAGTTCCATACGCTACACCGACATTCCACAATATTACGGAAATAAAGAGCATCCACCCCCACTTGATCGGTATACGTGTTAAACGGGAGGTCATCCATAACAATGCACCTGCTCCTGCGAGTGATACCCAGCCGTATGCGACCGTATTAAGGTGTGCAGGCCGGATTCTGCCGAATGTCAATACAGCGTACTCACCCAGCCAATCAGGCCAGTGCATTTTATATGATGCGATCAATCCGAAAATAGAACCGATAAAAAGCCAGAAAAGCGAGGTTGCAAAGAAAATGGCCACTGCACTCGCAAGCGATTCGTCGATTCTTACGCGAAGCTCGGTATCATCAATTAATTCGGATTGATGAAACGCTTTTGCGCGTTCTGTTGCATCATTGCTTTTTGTTTTGCTTTCTGGAGTCATCGAACATTACATCCTGTGGTTTACCAACTGGTTCATCGTAATCGAAAATGGTATACGCCCCCTCATTAAGATCTCGAATGGAGAATTGCTTGCGCCGAACAGCCCAGTAAAAGGCAGCGAGAGCAATCGAGGCAGCTATAACGGCTACAAGTACAACAAGAAGTGCCGCTAAAGGAAGATTCATGATTAATTACTACTCTACAAACTTTTGGTATGTTTACGTTTTTGATTAGAAAAATGTAAGAAAAACATAGATTATTTGCAATAATAAAACGATATAAAATCTAAAATTTTGAGACTACTCTGAAAAGTGAGTTGTTATTTTAAGCCACAGATTTATCGGATTTTTTTAGTAACATCAGGATGTAAGTTTTCATCCGTGTAATCGGTGGTGCAAGTAACCTTTTGGAGCACATTCAATTTTTAGCACATAATTATCAATCGATCAATGAGGGAGCGTCGGATCGGTTCCGTTGGACGATTTAACATTTAAATCATCGCCGAAATAAACCGTTTGACTCGGGAATGCAAAGCTTAAGCCGAGTTCGTGAACTAT
>SKXH01000294.1 GCA_007128495.1 Bacteroidota bacterium | reverse complement strand
TCGGAAAAGTCGATATTCTCATAAACAATGCCGGCGTTACAACCGGGAAATTATTTCTGGATTGCACCGACGAAGAGCTTTTGCGAACGATGAATGTGAATGTAATTTCTCATTTTTGGACTGCCAAAGCGTTTCTTCCTGCTATGTTTCAAAGGAATAGCGGACACATCGTAACCATTGCATCGGCAGCAGGATTGGTAGGTACGCGCAGGTTAACAGATTATTCCAGCAGTAAATTTGCTGCATTCGGATTCGATGAATCGCTCCGGTTTGAGATACGAAAAATGAAAAAGGACATTTCCACGACGGTAGTATGTCCGTACTTTATCGATACCGGTATGTTTAAAGGAGTAAAGACACGGTTCCCGTTTATCTTGCCGATCCTGAAGGAAGAATATGTAGTAGCCAGAATTGTGAAAGCGATTGGCAGGAAAAAAGCCCGGCTCATTATGCCGCGATTTGTGTATCTTGTCTGGTTGACGCGTTATCTTCCCGTTACCTGGTTCGATGCAATTGTTACATTTTTCGGAATCGACTCGGCGATGGATACTTTTACAGGAAGAGAGAATCTCACTACTAATACAGCGCGGCATAGCGACAACTCAAAAAATAATACAAACTGATTTACTGATAAGACTATTTAAAAAAGGGAGAATGTTTTATGAGCGATACACCGATACAAAACTATTATCCTGAGGATGTCAGCTACTGTTTTGGATGTGGTCATCGGAATAAACACGGTCATCAGTTGAAAACATACTGGGATGGAGGCAATTCAACAGCCCGGTTCACACCGAAGGAATATCACACCGCTCTGCCGGGCTATGTGTACGGCGGATTAATCGCATCGCTAATTGATTGTCACGGAACAGGTACCGCCTCCGCCGCCATGGCTGATAAACGGGGAATTGATCCCGCTGCTGAAGGCGCCCCTCGTTTTGTTACCGCCTCATTACAGGTCAATTACCGCAAACCGACACCTATCGATAAGGAATTGAAATTAACCGGCTCCGTTAAAGAAATTACCGACCGAAAGGTTGTTGTTGACATACAGCTTTTCGCTGATAATACTGTCTGTGCAGAGGGAACGGTAATTACGGTGGAAATGCGTACTCCCGGAAAATAATTTCAGATATATGAAACTTAATTACTATAGACCGGTGTTGGTAGTATATTAACAGACGCACAAATTAATCGGGAGGATATTATGCGATTTCTTGCTGTTTTATTGCTCACATCTGTTTTATTTATCGGCTGTGCACCGCCTGAAGAAGAAGTTGACCTTACCGCTGAAGAAAAAATCGAACAAATTAATGAATGGCTGCCGGATCTAAAAATGGAACTGGCAATGGATGACAAGTACGCGTGTTGTTTGAAAGAGGGGTGTAATGAATGCCTACTTGCCCACGGTAGCTGTCCATGTTACAATAATCTGCAGGAAGGGAAACCTGTCTGTGGTGAATGCTACGCCGGATGGCAGCAAGGGATGGGAATCGATAACGATTTTACTAAAGAGGATGTTATACTCGATACCGATCATCAGCATTAATAGATTATAAACCATCGCTCGTTCAACTAAAATACAGGAGATTTATATGAAGAAAGTTATCATACCGTCCGTAATCGTATTAATGGTGGCTGTTGCTGCCCTCTCGCTCGGGACCTTTACCGGCGACGGTCAATCAGTACTGATAAGCGATACGGCGAAAGAGTGTACTAAAACCGCAGCAATGGCATCGGGTAAAGAGTGCGGCGAGAAAGTCCGTGCAGCATCGGCTTCGGAAAAGCGGGAATGCGGTGACAAAGTCCGTGCTGCGATGGCCTCGGAACGGAAAGAGTGCGGAGAAAAAGCTACAGCAACAAAGGCATCGAATACTGTCGAATGCCCGTACAGTGGTGCGGTTATTCACACCGATAGTGATGAGAAAAAATCATGCGACGATAAATCATCGGCAGTTCACGCATCAGCCGGTGAAATCGACAAAGATGAAGCATGCTGCGAAAAACACGCAATGGCCGTAGCTGATTAATCATTAGGAAGTGTTACCAATTCAATGTATGGGGGCGTTTTCATTAAGCGCCCCTATTTTTTTGTTCGAGTGTGCGGTATTTATCCACGATTACACCGGCTGCATTTTCAAGGTCTACCTCCGACCGTACATCTAACCAATGGATGCGCTTTTCTTTTCTAAACCATGTCATTTGACGCTTTGCAAATCTCCGAGAATTTTGTTTGATCAAATTAATGGCGTCCTCTTTAGACAACTTTCCTTTCAAGTATTCAATTATTTCGGTATATCCTACGGATTGCAGTGCCTGTGTGTTTTCGGTGTAACCTTGAGCAAGCAATGAGTGCACCTCTTCGATCAAACCTTGTTGAATCATCCGGTCTACGCGTTCCTCTATCCTGCGATACAATATTTCCCTATCCCAGTTTAGTCCAAACCATAGAAGCTCGTATTGCAACGGGTCGTTGGATTTCCGTTCGAGCTCTGCACGGGTCATCCCGGTCATATAATAGATTTCGAGTGCACGTAAGACCCGCCGGGGATTTTGTGTATCGATAGATTCCGCCGCGTAGGGATCCACCCTTTTTAATTCAGTAACAATTTTTTCCAACCCTTCGCGTTGATACCGGTTAAGCAACCTTTGACGGATAAAACGATCTGTTTGAGGTATATCGGCGATACCGTCAATCAGTGCCTTTATGTATAAACCTGTCCCCCCGACAACAAACGGTATACGATTCCGCTTGAATATGTCTTGTATTAAACTCCGTGATTCAGCGGCAAATTTACCGGCATTCCATTGTGAGTCAGGTTCCAGCATATCGACAAAATGATGCGGTACAGCCCGGAGTTCTTCTTTCGAGGGCTTCGCAGTTCCTATTGTTGTATATTTATAAATTTGTCGTGAATCTGCAGAGAGTATCTCAACGGGAAGTTGTTGTGCAACTTGAAGGGCTACATCTGTTTTTCCGGATGCAGTCGGAGAGGAAACTATGAGTACAACATTTTTCAATGCCATTGTAATAACGTTAGTTTGACCATCCTCGTTTACCGATAAGAGGTACAAACTTAAAACCGTGCACTTCACGCGTCATAAACTCTTCACCCTTTCGCTCAACGATGTGTAATTTTTGTTCATCGAGTCCGCCGACGGGAATAACCAGTCTCCCCCCCTCATCCAGTTGATCGATTAGCGGTTGAGGAATAGTCGGAGCCCCTGCCGTTACCAGTATCCCCATATAGGGTTTAAATTCAGACCACCCTAATGTACCGTCACCGGCCTTGAGCGCTATCTTATAACCGAGCGAATCAAGAAGTTTTCGGGCTTTATCGTATAATTGATAATTACGTTCAATCGTAAACACACGTGCCCCCATTTCAGCAAGCACGGCCGCCTGATATCCGGAGCCGGTACCGATTTCCAAAACTTTGTCTCCCTCCTTGACATTGAGTGCCTCGGTCATAAATGCTACGGTATACGGTTGTGAAATAGTCTGAGAGTACCCGATCGGCAACGCACAATCATCGTATGCACGATTCCGGAATGCCTCCTGAATGAATAAGTGCCGCGGTACTTTATTCATAGCATCGAATACCCGTGTATCTTTGATGCCGCGGTCTTTCAATAACTGCAGCATTTCACGACGTTCGTCGTCAAATCGTTTCACGTTTTCCTCATTTATTTTTTCCCATTCTTATCGGAGCGGAAAAGAGAGAATAGCGATTCTTCGCTTACTTCTTCGATAGCCCCTTCGAGTTTTTCGCGGAGTTCGCCGGGTGTCAACCCGCGAATAAGTTCGCCACCCTCGGCGATGGAAATCGTTCCTGTTTCTTCCGAGACGACAACAACCAGAGCATCCGATTGTTCCGTAATGCCGAGTGCAGCTTTATGACGCATCCCGAGAGTTACACCTCCTACAGTTTTTCGTTCGGAGATCGGGAGGGTAACACGTGCCGCTTCCACAACCCGGTCTTTAACGACGACGGCGCCGTCATGGAGAGGTGATTTCGGGTTAAATATCGAAACAAGCAATTGTTTGCTGACACGCGCTTCAAGGGGATGGCCGGTTTCGATGAAGCTTCGAATCCCCGTTGCTCTGACAATAACGATCAATGCCCCGTATTTTTTCTCCGATAGTTCGGCTGCCGCTTCTACGATCTCATCGATTGATTCGGCCACATCCACCTTTATAAATAATCTGACCAAGCGGTTTCGTCCGAGGGAAACCAGCAATCGACGGATTTCGGGAGCGAATAAGATGATAAATGCAATAACCCATATATCACTCAACGTTCGCAAAATCCATGTTATTACTTTGAGATCAACGGCCTGGGCTATGAACGAAAAAGCAATAATTAAAAGCAGACCGATGAAGATATAGATCGCGATTGTTGAGCGCATAACCATATACAGTTTATACACAATAACCGCAACGATCGTAATATCAATAAGATCAGCTAACGTGATCGTTAAAAACCCAATGCGAATTAATTCCATTATCTGAATCCGGTTTCTGCTTTTTGATAATTCGAGCCCGTCATAATAGCGTCGGCGATAGTAACAGCGCGTTTTGTTGCCGCGATGTCATGCACCCGGACGATCGATGCACCGTTCATTATTCCGATCACGGCGGCTGCGATACTTCCATCGAGTCGCAGGTCGATGTCAACATCCAGAATTTTCCCGATAAATGATTTTCTTGAGGCACCGACGAGCACCGGATGTCCCATCCCGTTTAATTTATTTAGCGAACGGAGTAACTCGAGATTATCCTGCACGCGTTTGCCAAACCCGATCCCGGGGTCGACAATTATTTGTTTAATATTGTTTTGTTCTGCAAACGCCGCCCGGTCATTAAGAAATGAATAAACTTCCGCCGTGACATCCGTGTAAGACGGAGCATCCTGCATTGTTTGAGGATCACCTTTCATATGCATCAAAATAACAGTGGCATTATGGCGTTGAATTACGCCCGGCATTTGTTCATCATACCGGAGTGCGCTAATATCGTTTACGATAAGTGCACCGCGTCGTAACGCTTCATCTGCAACTTGCGATTTGTATGTATCTATCGAAAGAACTGCATCGGCTTTATGTTCCAGTATTTTTTCTATAACAGGTATAACACGGGTCAATTCGGTTCCGGCAGAAATACGCTCGGAGCCCGGCCGCGTTGATTCTCCGCCTATATCGATTATATCCGCACCTTCTCCGAACATTGCGAGGGCATGCTCTACTGCCGCATCGGGAGAATGAAAACGTCCTCCATCCGAAAAAGAGTCCGGGGTAACATTCAAGACACCCATAATATATGACCGGCGGCCGTACTTAAATGTTTTGGAACCGTAGTTATGCTGTAGTGATATGTGTTTATTGTTCACGCTGTATGCGTCCTGTCTCTAAGCGAGGATAGAAATGCTGAAGTATTTCTGAGAAATTTTTTCCAGCGGCTGCCTGTTGGCGCGCCGAATACTTACACAATCCCACCCCATGGCCTCTTCCCCAGCCGATAAAATGCACGTTTTCGGGTGAAGATGAATTATTTATGTTCAGTAATTGCAACGGTCCCGGCTTCCGGTCCGATGTATCCGGGTCAGTTTCAATTTCAAACCAATCGCTCAGGATTATTTGGTTATCATCGGTTTGTGTTGTTATTCGCTTTCGAAATTCCTCGACGGTAAAGGTTTTTTTTCGTTCTCCCAATTGAGCCGTTATCGATTTCGGTCTGCCGTTTTCATAAAAATTACTGATCCATATATCAACATATCCCCGGTGATTAAACAATGCTTCACCGATTACTTCAACGCTCACCGTGTTTGACCATTCATAACTACCTTTTGCAATACACTCCTGACATATAATTATCTGATGATGGGGTTCGGGAGGCATATCCTGCCAGATCATGTCGGGAGTAGCGGTCATACCGCCGCACATTTTTGATGTATACAATAACACGGGGAGGTTACGGTACAATGCGACGTGTTCAGCGGTTTCCTCTATTGGTGTGTAATGTAAGAGGCCCGGTACTTCCGTACCGAACTGAATACCCGATCGTTCGGACACATCTATCAGCATAGCATCGCCGCTTGATGTTGCTGCGTAGAGAGTTGTCCGGTACACAACTGCCATAGTGTGTTTATATGCTTCCGGATCACCAGACTGTACACCGTCGACCATCATAGCGGCAATGAGATCGTTCTCATACGCGGTGACAATAGATCTCATACCTTTCGGTCCGGCCTTTATCACAGGATTTCCTCGTAGAACGACCTCCCTGCCATTATCTGCCGCATATTTCAGATAGGCGAATAGTTCACGACCATTCTCCCCTACCACCTTAACCGCATCGGCAAATGTGGCTATCCCATTTTTCGTTGTTACTTCTATTCCATCTTCAGTGTGCAGGAACATCGTTTCATGAGGAATAGAGATTAGGTTAGATGTGTCTGTTTTTGACTGTACAAATAGCTGAGAGTTATCCAATCCGGTAATGGTCAGTGAATTTACAGTATCTTCGTGGAATAAAGATACCGTAAACGATTGGGTGTCTTGATCCAATTCCCTGATGTAGTCGTAGTGGTCTTTTTCACTACAGCCAACGAAAAACACCGCAGCTACAAATATAATTCGTACTATATAATTAATTGATGCCGGCTGGAATATGATTAGCATTTTTGTATGTACGCGCTCGGATGATTTTGTTTTTTATGAATATACAAAAATCACCACGCCGCTGCAACATACATTTACTCAGATGGAGCAGTTTTTTCTTCAGTATTCTTATTTTCCTCACGCGACGTATTGGCTAATGCTTTCTGTTTTCCCTTCATTTTTTTTCGTTTGCGACGATGTTTCTTGAGCACTTCTCTCTTACGTTTATTCATAATACCTCCTGTTGATTATTTCTATGGTTCTGAACAAGAATGAAAAAATCCGCATTTTCTGCAGACCAGTTTGCATTTTATGCTCACGAGCATACTGCCGCAATTTACACAGTATTGCCAATAATGGCAATTCGCTGATATTTTGACGGTGTTTTGCGTGGAGTTGGTTTTAGTATCCGGGGATGTATCCCTCATTTCGGACATCGCGATTCATCTCCATTGAATGAGAGCGGGTTTTGAAGCTTCTTCCTTAAATCGAAAGGGGGAATCGTGTTCACACCCAGCGATCCCCCCTTTTTCGATAATTACACAAGGTGATAGATCATTTCACGTATTTTTTATACCGATCATTGATCCTACCCCAGTGCAGATTGTTGATGAAATTATCGATATACCCGGCACGTCCGGGACCATCTTTGTGGTAGTATGCGTGCTCAAATACATCGCACGAAATTAAGGGAATGCCGCCCCAGATCGCACCGTACTGATGTTCATCAACGAGCACGTTGAGCAATCGACCGGAATACAATTGATCGTAAACAAGCAAGCCCCAGCCGCTTAACTTTGCAGCCATAGCCGTAGCTTTATAATCTTCTTTCCATTTATCAAACGATCCGAACTCTTTTTCAAGAGCAGCTTTTATGTCGGCACCTTTTGATATATCGCCGTCGCCGCCGAGTACTTCCCAGTAAACATCGTGTAAAAGAGTCCCGGCGTGATTCCACGTAAACCGCCGCTTTAATTCACCCACTTCACTGTAATTACCGTTTGCTTTGGAACGGTCTGTTTGCTCCAATCCCTTCTCGATCGTGTTCAAAGCAGCAACATATCCCTTATGGTGCTTATTGTAATGCCAGTCTGTTGTTTCGGGGCTGACAACATCCGAAAGAAGTTTCTTTGCCTCTTCGTCCGAATATGGTCGTGCATTAAACTTCCATTCGTATGCCATATAAGTATCCTCCTTGATAGATTTTAGAATGATTAAGAAGCTTTTTTAGTAAAATCCGGATAGTTCAATACCCACGTTTGGTGGTCAAGTTTTTTAAATATCTCTTTTTTCTCCATGAAGGCAGCATATTCCCGTGCAATCGTCTCGGCTTCAGAGTACTTTACTTTTTCTTTTTTCTCTTTTTCAAAGTATTCCATAACGCCGTACTGCAGGTCGCGGAAAAAAACGTTTGATTTATGAAACAGTGGAAATTGTGTTTTTAAAAATTTCAGGAATTCGATGTGGTTACTCGTTAAAAGATCTATCTTTTTCATATCGTTTATCCTTTTTTGCGGTTTTTGTTCTGGACTGTTTAGGTGAAGAATGTTGTGAACGGAGCATCGCAACGGTCTCCGTCAGACGGTGCACAACGTATTTTATTTCCTCTTCACTCGTGTATCTACCCAAACCGAACCGCACTGCTGAATACATATCACCTTCTGGTATATGTAACGCTCGAAGTACGTGTGAAGGTTCAATTGTATCGCCAAGGCAGGCAGAGCCGAGTGAGAGGGCGATATCATCCATCATCATCAACAATGCCTGCGCTTCGACGCCCCTGAAACTGATGTTAAGATTATTCGGGATACGGTATTCAAGCGATCCATTCACACTGATATTTTCTATATTTTCGCGGATCCCCTCAAGAAACATATCACGCAATCGTCTCGACGTTTCAACCTCATCTTGAAGCAAATCATCGCAAAGAGTAATAGCTTTGGCTAACCCGATAATTCCCGGCACATTCAATGTGCCCGCCCGGATATTATATTCCTGACTGCCGCCGACAATAAGCGGTTCGACTTGAACGGACGGGTTTGCACTCCGGATGTAGAGCAATCCAACGCCCTTCGGTCCGTAAATTTTATGAGCTGTCATCGACATCAGATCGATACCGCACTTCTGTACATCAAGTTTCATTTTGCCGACTGCCTGTGTAGCGTCGGTATGAAATATAACATTTTTTTCTTTCGCAATCCCTCCGATCTCTTCGATCGGGTGAATGACACCGATCTCATTATTTGCAAACATCAGCGAAATAAGGATCGTCGAATCGGTAATAGCATCATTAAGTTTATTCAGATCGATCAATCCGTCGCGGTCTACGGGAAGATAAGTTACATCGAAACCGTTTTTTTCGAGATATGCACATACCGATAAAACACTTTTGTGTTCGGTGCCGCACGTTATTATGTGATTTCCTTTATCCCGGTATTTCTCAGCCGCTCCCCTGATTGCAATGTTGTTGGATTCAGTGCTTCCGCTTGTGAACACAATTTCACGCGGTTTTGCATTTAAATTTGAGGCGATCGATTTGCGGGCATCGTCTACAGCTTCCTGAGTTTTCCAGCCATACGAATGAAATGTACTCGATGGATTACCGAAGTGTTCTTTAAGGAATGGAAGCATCGAATTATATACCCGGTCATCGATCGGGGTAGTCGCGTGATAATCCAAGTATACACGAGCTTCTTTCATGATCAAACGATTTCAGCTATTGACATACTGTGAAAGAAATGGTTGATGTTTTTCTGAATTTTACCAAGCGGTCGACGAATTGTACAATCGTCAAATATGATACAGCTTTCCGGACCGTCAGCGTAGCATTCAGCAAGCATGGGTTTTTCATGTTCTATTGCATTTATAACATGCGATATTTTGATTGACGACGGATGGTGGACAAGAACATAGCCGCCCCGCACACCCTGATACGATTGTATAATACGCGCCTGAGCCAGTTTTTGCAGCACTTTTGCAAGCAGTTCGTGCGGTACGTTATATTTTTGTGATATTTCTTTTGCCGTGCAAACGGTTCCTTCCTGTATTGCAGCAAAGTGCCGCAAAGCAATAAGCCCGTATTCAACACGCTTCGAAAGCCGTAGCATATCCCTCTCTGTACTTTGAAAATACGACTGTTCTTATCCTATTTTCACTTATTACAATATAAAAAAATACACGGTAAAGTCAAAACCCCCAAATCATTAAGAAATATTGATTTACATTAGTACTTTTCGTAACTTTAAACATACCTCGAATGTTATAATGTATTTAAACCCCTCAAGAAAGTAGCAAATTTATAGATGAAAGCAGAAAACCCCCAGAAAATCGAAGACATCCTCGGTGACACCCGTCCCGCTCAATCCGATTCCGACCAAATTAATTACGTTGCTATTATAGGGCTTGGTGTGATGGGGCGCGGAATTGCGCAAGCGGTCTCAGCGGCCGGCCTTGATATTCTCGGCATTGAGCGTAATCAAGAAATTGCCGAAGAAAGTATGGAAGTGATAAAGCAGAATCTCGACCACGAGATACAACGATGGGCAATAACCAAAAGCGAGCGTCAATCAATTTTATCGAGAATTAAAATTACCGAAGACCTCGAGCAAGTAACCGAATGCGATATCATCATTGAAGCGATCGATGAAGACTTTAAGGCCAAAGAAGATCTGTTAACCAATCTCGATGAATTGTGTTCGGAAAATACCATTATCATTTCGAATACTTCAACGCTTAACCTTACCAAGCTTGCAGATAAAACCAACCGTGCCGATAAAATAATCGGCATGCATTTTCTTCAACCTGTACCAAAAGTACCGTTGGTAGAAATTGTTCGAGCTTTGAAAACTTCGGATGAAACGTTCGAAAGAGTCAAACAATTTGCCGAGCAGCTCAATAAAACTGTCGTTGAAGTATACGAGTATCCCGGCTTTATAACATCACGGGTTATTGTTCCGATGCTGAATGAAGCAATGCACGTGCTTATGGAAGGCATAGCCAATGCCGGAGACATCGATACCGCAATGCGTCTCGGCTACAATCAACCTATGGGACCGCTGGAACTTGCGGATACCATCGGACTCGATGAATTGCATACCTGGATGGAAACATTGTTCCATGAACTCGGCGATTTAAAATATCGCCCCTGCCCTGTTCTGAAAAAACTCGTGCGTGAAGGAAAACTCGGCAAGAAAACAGGTGAAGGATTTTTTAAATACAATGAACTGGGACAAAAAATATCATGAATATTCTCGTTCTTAATTGCGGCAGCTCTTCAGTTAAGTATCAATTTATCAATCCCGATACCCATAAAGTCCTGGCACAAGGGGCTGTTGAACGTATCGGGATGAGCGGCGCCGTACTCCGCAACAAACGTCACGACGGCGATGAAATAGCGATCAGCGGTGAAATACTCGATCATGCAATCGCCATCGATTACATACTGGCTGTTTTGTTAAGTAAAAATCACGGTGTTATAAAAGAAAAAAGAGAAATTAAAGCGGTCGGTCATCGTGTCGTACACGGTGGTGAGACCTTTACCCGATCTGTGTTAATCGACAACGACGTCGTAAAAGGTATTCGCGATAATATTGAACTTGCTCCCTTACACAATCCCCACAATCTTCGGGGAATTACCGCATGTCTTAATCATCTCCCCGATACTCCGCAGGTGGCGGTGTTTGATACTGCATTTCATCAGAAAATGCCTGCACATGCCTATCTTTACGGGATCCCCTATTCACTCTACCGCCGCTATAAGATCCGGCGCTATGGTTTCCACGGAACTTCACACCGTTATATTACAGAGCGCGCCGCTCTCTTAATGGAGAAACCACTCGACTCGTTAAAACTGATAACCTGTCACCTCGGTAATGGATGCAGTATGGCTGCCATTGATGGCGGTGTTTCGATCGATACGACTATGGGATTCACCCCGCTGGAAGGGTTGCTGATGGGTACTCGTTCCGGCGATATGGACCCTTCCGTTATCTTGTATATTATGGCGAAAGAAGAACTCGGTTCATCTGAGGCAAACGCGCTGCTCAATAAACACAGCGGCTTGATGGGTATTTCTGGCGTAAGCAGTGATATGCGGGATGTTATGGAAGAAGCTCAGGAAGGAAATAAACAAGCAGCAGCTGCATTTAATATATTCTGTTATCGAATAAAAAAGTATATTGGTGCCTATTCAGCAGCACTTAACGGACTCGATGCAATTATTTTTACCGGGGGTATTGGTGAGAATAGCCCGGAGGTCAGAGAAAAAAGTCTATCCGGTTTATCGTATCTCGGAGTGCATATAGATGAATCATTGAATACTTCAACTGAGAAAGAAAAATCTATCACAACACCCGACAGTTCGGTTTCGGTGTATGTCATTCCAACAAACGAAGAGCTGATGATAGCCCTGGATACAATGACTATCGTTCAGGAAGAAGAAAAAGCCGTTGTGTAGGACCTGTCTGATTGGAAAACTAAATTACCCGCGTTAATTTTTTAAAGTGCATCTTCACCCGATTCCTCCGTACGGATGCGTACGGCATCGTTGACATCGTAAACAAAGATTTTCCCGTCACCAACCTGGCCGGTCCGCGCCGTTTTCACGATAGTATCGATAACATTCTCAACGAAGTGATCGGCCACAACAATTTCTAATTTGAGCTTCGGGAGAAAGTCGATTTGATATTCCGACCCGCGGTAAACCTCTGTATGCCCCTTTTGACGTCCGTACCCCTTTACTTCGGTCAACGTAAGACCTCGCACACCGATTTCTGATAACGCTTCGCGGACATCGTCGATTTTAAACGGGCGGATAATCGCTTCAATTTTTTTCATTGATTTTATCTTCCGTGACACTGTTTATATTTTTTTCCACTTCCGCAAGGACAAGGTTCATTCCGCCCTACCTTATCACCGACCTGTACGGGTTGTGGTTTACGACCAGCTTCTTGAGTTTGGCTTTGCGATCCCCGCGCCTGCTGTAACCCCATTCCGAGTGAGGATTGATGTATGGTTTGCATATCCTGCTCTTTTGCTGGCTGGCCCGCTCGTTTTACCGGTATCTGATCTTCCGTTTGCGGGAATGCTTTGAATACAAGCGCCAGCGTCTCCTCGGCGATCGTGGTTATCGTCTCGACAAACATCCGGTATGCTTCTGTTTTGTATTCGATCAATGGATTTTTTTGACCGAATGCCCTGAGATGAATACCCGACTTCAATTCATCCATCTCACGCAAATGCTCTTTCCACTTCACATCGATAACCTGCAGCGTTGCCATACGCTCAAGTTCGGCCATAAGTTCGGAGCCGAGCTGCTCTTCCTTCCGGTCATAAAATTCGATCGCTTTTTTGAGGATCTCATCAGCAACTCCGTCGGCTCCGAGCATCTCCCAGTGTTCCGGCGGGATAGCAACATCGACAAGAAGAATCCTGCGAATGTGATCGCGTAATTGATCAATTTCTGCATCATCGTAGTATTTGTTCGAAATTTTTTCGGCCCACTCTTCGAGCATATCGAAAACTTGATTTTTCAGTCGTTCACCGGAAAGCGCTTGTTTACGGCGGGTATAGATTACCTCGCGCTGCTGGTTCATAACGTCGTCATATTCCAGGAGACGCTTCCGTATTGAAAAGTTGTTTTGTTCAACTTTTTTCTGAGCGCGTTCGACCGAATTGGTGATCATCCGGTGTTGTATTACTTCCCCTTCTTCCAGGCCCAGGCGCTGCATTATGGATGCAATGCGTTCGCTGCCGAATATCCGCATTAAATCATCTTCAAGCGATAGGTAGAACCGTGAACTACCGGGATCACCTTGCCGGCCGGCCCGGCCGCGTAGTTGCCGGTCGATGCGGCGGGATTCATGCCGCTCGGTTGCGATAATATGCAATCCACCATTGTCTCTTACTCCGGGCCCCAGTTTAATGTCGGTACCGCGGCCCGCCATATTCGTTGCGATGGTAACTGCTCCGGCTAATCCGGCATTTTGTATGATCTCTGCCTCGCGTTGGTGCTGTTTAGCATTCAAAACGTTATGCTGTACACCTTTTCGCTTCAGCATCCTGCTGATGGTCTCCGAAACGTCGACGCTCGTAGTACCGACAAGAGTCGGCCGACCCGATCTACGCATTTCTTCGATTTCATCCATAACCGCGTTATATTTTTCGCGTTTTGTTCTATAAACCTGATCATCGTGATCGATCCGGATCATTGGCTTGTTCGTCGGAATAACGACAACATCGAGCTTATATATATCTCCGAATTCCTGTGCTTCTGTTTCGGCGGTACCGGTCATACCTGAAAGTTTTTTGTATAACCTGAAGAAGTTTTGCAAAGTAATAGTGGCAAGCGTTTGTGTATCGCGTTCGACGGTAACTCCTTCCTTAGCTTCAATCGCCTGATGGAGCCCGTCTGAAAATCGCCGACCCGGCATCAGCCGTCCGGTGAACGAATCGACGATGATAACTTTCCCATCCTGAACGACATACTCGTCATCAACTTCATACAGTGAATAAGCACGGAGTAGTTGTTGTATTGTGTGGAGCCGCTCGCTCCGATCACTGTAGTTGCGGGTTACTTCGTCTTTTTTCTTCTGTTTTTCATCATCCGGCAGTGAATCATTATTGTCGATTTCACTGAACTCGGTACCGATATCTGGTATTATGAATAATTCTTTATCCCCGCCGGAATAATTTGAAAGAAGATCACGCCCTTTATCTGTCAGATCGATGGTGTGATTTTTTTCATCGATTGCATAGTACAGTTCATCGTCAATTTCGTGCATTCGTTTATTTTGCTCGCGGCTAAACTCGTTCTCTACTTGCTGTAACATTCTCTTATTTGAAGGATCGGCGAGCAGTTTAGCGAGCTTAGTCTGTTTCGGCATGCCACGGTATGCACGCAACAACGCTTTTCCGGCTTCAAATTCGTCACCGTTATTGAGATGTTTTTCAGCTTCAGAGACGAGTTTGGTCACTAAATTTCTTTGGGCACGCACGAGTTGTTCTACGGGACCCTTCAGTTCATTGAACTTGTGATCATCACGGCTGACAGGTCCGCTGATGATGAGCGGTGTCCGCGCTTCATCGATTAGTACCGAGTCTACCTCGTCGACAATGGCATAGATATGTCCCCGTTGCACCATATCTTCCGGCCGTATGACCATATTATCACGGAGGTAATCAAATCCGAATTCATTATTCGTTCCATAAACAATATCGCACTCGTATTGTTTTTTCCGGTCCTGGGGTGGCTGATTACTTCGAATGACACCCACGGTAAGTCCGTGGTATGTAAAAATAGGACCCATCCATTCGGCATCGCGTTGTGCGAGATAATCGTTCACGGTAACAAGATGAGCACCGCGGCCGGTGAGAGCGTTGAGATACAACGGAAGTGTTGCAACAAGGGTTTTCCCCTCACCCGTTGCCATCTCGGCGATTTTTCCCTGATGCATTACAACGCCTCCCATAAGCTGGACGTCGAACGGCACCATATCCCATTTATATTTATTACCAACAACCGTCCACACCTCGCCGAGAAGGCGCCGGCAGGTGTCTTTCACAACGGCAAATGCTTCGGGCAGGATTTCATCGAGAACTTCTTCGTACTCGACATCGAGGTCGTCATTTAATTTTTTGATTTCATCGTGGATACGGTCGTATTCTTCAACCGAGATATCCTGTTTAAGTTTTTCTTCGAGTTCGCCAATTCTATCGTGGTACGACTGCGTTCGATCCTGAATTCGTTGTTTGAATTCATCGGTTTTCGCGCGGAGTTCATCATCCGAAAGATGCTCCAGTTTCTCATATTCCGCGTTTATTTGTTGAACGTAAGGAGTATACTCCTTTATGTCCTTTTCGTGTTTGCTCGGAAATAACTTATTGATTACCTTCCACATACCCTCTTATCTATCCTTTTTAATTGATTGAATACACCTTGAATATACCAATTGATTTAAACTTGTTCAAGAAATTTGCCTTTTTTTGCAAATGTTTATACTATATACCATAAAGATTTTAGACGATTATTTTAATTTCAATATGAAATCATTACGTATAACATATATTATAAGCATAATATTCCCTGTTTTCTTTCTGGTATCATGTTCCTCTCTGCAGGAGACTACTCGTGATTTGGAAGATCCCCCCGCCGAAAGTATCGAGAGGACTAAAAAACCACAGATAGAACTTCGTCTGGACAATATTTTAGCAAGAGAGGAATTCAAGCATACCATTCCCTCCATTATGATCCTCTCTGCAGATTACGGCGATACAATTTATTCTCATCAGAGCGATCTTCTCGTTCGACCGGCATCCAATCAAAAATTGTTTACATCGGCTGCTGCGCTCAGGCAGCTTGGGCCGAATTATAATTATCGCACCGTAGTGTACCGGAGAGGCGATATTGTTGATGGAAAACTCAAAGGAGATTTGATTATCAAGGGATACGGTGATCCTTTATTAAGTTTGACCGATCTTGACAGAATTATAGATGGATTGTCATTATTTAATATTCGAGAAATAGACGGTAGCATCGTTGTTGATGATTCATTTTTCGATAATGTATCCTGGCCGTCGGGATGGATGTGGGATGACGAACCCAATCCGTATGTTCCGCACATTACTGCTTTATCGGTAAATGATAACATCGTAACACTATCCGTTGAACGCTCGATGGTAGACGATGGAGACATTTGGGTACGTGTATCACCACAATCATCGCACATCCAGTATGAACTTCAAAATGATGAGAGCAACGACAATAGCGAACCCGAACTACGGGTGTTTCCTAACCGGAGGAGCGAGAGGGATAGCTACGTGATTAAAGGCGATTTACAGCGTACCCGGCTGCCTCGAAAATTTACCGTAACCGTCCGCGATCCCTCGATGTTTGCCGGTAGATTGCTCTTTGAAAAGTTAGAGGAGAAAGGTATAACTGCAAGCGGTGATGTACA
This sequence comes from Bacteroidota bacterium, assembly GCA_007128495.1. GTDB lineage: Bacteria > Bacteroidota > Ignavibacteria > T3Sed10-11 > T3Sed10-11 > T3Sed10-11. Next base: position 111 of record SKXH01000294.1, on the reverse strand, counting down.
TCGCGGCTATAAGGATTCAACGGCTGTTCCGCTCATTCAGATAAATACGCCGATCGATTCGGTGCTCAGAGCAATGAACAAAGATAGCAACAATCTTGCTGCAGAAATGAC
>SKXH01000252.1 GCA_007128495.1 Bacteroidota bacterium | reverse complement strand
AGTGGTAAATCTTAATGTTATGGGTACGTTCAATATGCTGGAAGCCGCCGTCCGGAATAACATCCGGAAGTTCGTCTTTGCCTCAAGCGAATCGACCCTCGGCTTTGCGTTTGCCGAACGGCCTAATTTTCCCGATTATGTCCCCGTTGATGAAGATCATCCTTCACGCCCGCAGGATCCGTATGGCATGAGCAAAGTTATTTGTGAGGAGATGTGCAAATCATACACGAGGCGGTACGCATTGCAAACGATTTGTCTGCGTATGCCGTGGGTATGGGTTCCTGAACCTGAGAAACAAAAATTCTATCGTAGTCTTATTGATGAATATCCGAAATGGTATAAAAACCTGTGGACGTTTATTCATGGAATGGACGCCGCGGATGCATTTGCACTCGCGCTTGAGCGTGAATACCGTGAGGAGCATCGGGCATGGTTCATTACCGCCGATGATAATTGGACCGGTATTGAATCGGTGGAGCTTGTCCGGAGGTTTTTCCCCGACACAATTATTTATAAAAATCGGCTGACCGGCACACAAAGTTTAATTGCCCACTATAGAGCACAAACCGAACTCGGTTTTAAACCGAAACGTACGGTTGAGGACGTATTTAATGTGGTTTGATGAACGGACTGCTCAAGATGACAATCGCTTCGCTCATAGGTGAAAAAGCACTCTAAAAAAACTATATTTAATGCTGATGAGATTATTTAGTGTTATAATTGCTATAATCCTTTGCGTACTGTACACCGAAGCGCAAATACCCGATACCACTGCATTACCACGGGATGTTCTTGTCGTCACCGATACTCTTACAAAACCTCATTCTACAACCCTGTCATTTGAACGCCTGCTGTCGAGTTATCAATGGAATCTGAACCACCAGACGAACTATGCCAACCACCGATGGTTTCTTATGGTTGATGAGAATTTCAGGTCGGGGTTAATTCGTACCGACCGGCAGTTCATCAAAGATCAGCAAGAGCTCCGGGTACTCGGAGGCAGACGTGTTAGTGACCGTGTCGATGTTCGCGTTTTGGGGTCATCGCTTTTTCTTTCGGATAATCGGATCACCGGTCTGCACGATACGGGTATATCGGATATTCATGGTGGAGTTGGATATATTCCTTTTGATAATGTGTCTGTCGTTCCATACGTCGGCTATACGATCGACCGTCAGGCCGAGAAGACCGATTACGGGTGGTCGTATCTTGCCCGATTACGGGGAGAAGATGTAGAATTTGCCGAGACCTTTCTGAATATCGACGGGCAGTTTTCGCTCCAGCGTGTCGATCCGAGAACAACCGCAAGCCATTATATTAATGTTGATATCGACCGGCAATTTGATGAACAAACATCGGTGTACGTGCAGTCATACTACACATATTCACGACGCGAGTTTTATTTCCCGGCAGACGATGTTACGAGAGATAATTTTAATGTTGCGATGAATATCGATCAACGGTTTGACAGGCGTTTCGGTACGGCGGGTGAAGTTCAGTATGCAGTGCGTGATAATATCTTTGGTGTAGTCAGCACTTCCATCGATTGGCGTACCGTAACTCGCGATTATTTTTATCAGCCGACGGTACCGGTGAGCAGTTATTTGTTCGGTACTTCGGTGGACGAGTTCTCATTGAATGTACGGCTCGGGTTACAATATTTTTTCGGAGAACGTTTTACCGGTTCAAGTCACCTGATCTATAGTGAGCGGTCTGAAGAGCACCGGCTCAGCGACGTAGACGATACTATACCGACATCGTTCGTTGAGGAACGAGCAGAAAGTGAGTTTAGAAAAAATAACATTTCTCAACGAACATCGCTTGCAACACGAGGCACTATCCGGTTAGCGCAGGGCCACCGGTTTCGCTTTGCCGGCTCGACATCGATCTTGCGCTACGATACACCCAGCCCGCTCAGCTTCGACGATCGGGATGAACTTCGTATACTTATTAATGCCGGCACTCATCATGAGCTGAATAGATATCTGACGCTCGATATCTCGGCGGACGTTGTCCTTGCGCACGTGGTATATTTGCAGGCACAAAGGAGCGCCAATAACAACTGGAACAGGGTCTTGCGCCTCACTCCCTCCCTCACCTTCGAACCGTTTGACTGGCTGAAAACCACAAATGCCTTTGAAGTTATGGCAAATTATACCGTCTACGATTTTGAAGATATGCTTACCAATTTGCGGAGTCTTTCATATCGTCAAGTAGGATGGATAGATTCAACCCGGGTACAATTGACGGAAAACACCCGATTTGATTTTTTCTCCCATTATCGTCGATATGAGCGGGGTGAGCTCAGATGGAATGCTTTTGCGGAACGCCCTTTGCACTCTTTTGAAGAAGTTACGCTGATTGCCTCCCTGAGGTATGATGTTCGCCCCGGATCGATTGCCTTTGCCGGAGGGATTCGGTATTTTAACCGTAATCGGTACCGGTATAATCAACATGAACGTGAGTTTGAATCCCAGTTGCGTAATGTCGGGCCTACGTGTTATGTATTCTGGGATATAGATCAACGTGTGCGGTTGACGATTCAGGGATGGTATGAATTACAGTTTCGCGACAGAGATCACACGGCGACGATTCCGAATATGTCAATCGATATAGGCGCTCGATTTTAAAACTATTGTCGAATCAAAACAGGAGAACTATTTGTGTCAGCACAACAAAAACAGTTTCAGTTAGAATTGAAAAGTTCACCTGAGAACATTGCAAACATCGAACCGTTTTTAGAGGATGTGAATAAACAAGTCGAGCTTGGTGAAGTAGAGTTTCATAAGTTATTGGTTGCAACAACCGAGGCAGTCAATAACGCAATAATGCATGGTAATAAGTCGGACGAGGATAAAAAGGTCAGCGTAACTGTTGCGATACGAAAACATTATATCGTAATCCGGGTCAAAGACGAGGGTAAAGGATTCGACCCCGGAATTATTCCGAATCCGCTGGATGAGGAGAATTTATTAAAGGAAAGCGGGCGCGGGCTTTTCTTGATGCAGACGCTTATGGATGAAGTTGAGGTACATGCGAATGATGATAAAGCCGGCTGCGAAGTGAGGATGGCGCTGTATACCGGACCGAAAACGGGTTTGAAAGAAGATGAATAATACCCGGGATGGCCATTATGACCATCCCGGCTGATAATAAAAAAAATATTACAGCTTTACTTTTTCCATCATACCTTTTACCCCGCTCGCCGATTTGTTCAACGCTTCCTGCTCATCGGAATTTAGTTTGATCTGAATAATTTCTTCAATACCGTTTTTGCCCAGTTTTACCGGTACGCCGACCATAACATCGTTAAGCTTGTATTCACCTTCGAGCCACGCAGCACACGGGAGGATACGTTTTTTGTCCTTAATGATAGCTTCCGCCATTTCAACGCTTGACGATGCCGGTGCGTAGTAGGCGCTTCCGGCTTTCAGGTAGTTCACAATCTCAATACCGCCGTCCCGCGTACGTTGTACGAGCCGGTCGATAGTTTCCTTATCCATAAGATCGGGAAGCGGAATGCCTGCAACTGTTGAATAACGCGGTAACGGCACCATTGAATCGCCATGCCCGCCGAGTACAAATGCGGAAATATCCTCTACCGAAACGTTGAGCTCCATTGCGATAAATGTACGAAAGCGTGCCGAATCAAGAATACCCGCCATTCCCATAACGCGATTCTTCTCAAAACCACTTGTTTTGTAGGCAACATACGTCATAACATCAAGCGGGTTTGAAACAACAATGATGATTGAATTCGGTGATTGCGCGACCGCCTGCTCCGTAACAGATTTAACGATATCGGCATTTTTGGCAAGCAGGTCGTCACGGCTCATGCCTGGCTTGCGCGGGAGACCTGCGGTAATGATCACGATATCCGAATTTTTTGTATCATCGTAATTGTTCGTACCGATGACACGGGTGTCGGTCCGTTCAACGGGTGTAGCTTCATACATATCAAGGGCTTTTCCCTGCGGGATTCCTTCTACTATATCGACGAGAACAATTTCGTTGGCAAGTTCTTTGTTGGCAAGTATATGTGCGGTAGTTGCACCGACATTTCCAGCACCGATTACTGTAACTTTCATAATACACTCCGTTTTCTGATTGAGAGATTGGACTTATTTAGAGACAACTAACTTCGTGTAAAATATGGTAGGAAGCATCCGTACTTACATGCGGATATTGAGTAAAGACTATGACAGATATAAAAAAGCCGAAGTTTGTTATGCTTCGGCTATAATGTTAACTCTTTTCCGGTCTTTTCCGAACCGTTGGAATTGCACTACTCCGTCCTTGAGCGCAAAGAGTGTATCGTCGCTGCCTTTGCCGACATTGATGCCGGGATGGATTTTCGTGCCTCGTTGCCGCATAATAATGCTGCCTGCGGTAACGGCTTGGCCGCCGAACGTTTTAACGCCCAGACGTTTAGAAATACTGTCGCGGCCGTTTTTCGTGCTTCCGAGACCTTTTTTATGTGCCATATTCTCACCTCTTCAAATAATATACTTATGAAATCTTTTCAATCTGCAGTGTCGTGTATTCCTGACGGTGCCCGCGTTTAACTTTATAATCTTTTCTGCGTTTCTTCTTGAATACGGTAACTTTGTCACCGCGGCCGTGTTCTAAAACTTTGGCTTCGACACTATGCCCGTCTAATGCGGGTGTGCCGATATCTGTTTTTTTATCGTTGGAAATAAGTAATACTTTATCAAAGTTTACTTTGTCGCCCACCTTGTTCGGTAACTTGTCGACCGTTACCGTATCTTTCGGGGATAATTTATATTGTTTTCCCTGAATTTCAACCACTGCAAACATAGCTCGTGATCCCTTACAAATACATTCATTATTGGTCTAATTTTTAAGATAGTTAATTTACAAAAATTTATTTTGAATGTCAATTAGAAAAAAATTATGCAAACACCACTTCGTTTTATTGACAATAGCGCTAATTATCTGTAAATTTCTAATACTTTTGCGATTATTTGTAAGTAACTATCTAACCGATTGGCCAAAGTGCTTAATGT